>NZ_JBHIOT010000085.1:0-6388 GCF_042195745.1 Bartonella sp. AP7XZML | reverse complement strand
CGCAAGATAAGTTTATACATACCGGATTCAGAGGCTTGGACATCTGTGATCACGAAGTGCTCTTGAGAAGAGGGGGCTTTGTTGTTTTCAGGGGAAATGATTACAACATTATCTTGAGGTTTTGGTGGTATTCCCCCGATATCATTAATACAAACATCAAGTTCCTTTCTTGCAATTGTGGTAGAGATTCTGCCACCGGCGTCCGATTCCGAATGTTTGATGCCGTAAATCGCTGTAATTTGAAATGATTGTTGATTATCTTTTCGCGTGTAGATGACGGGTTGCCCAAAGGTGTTGCGCACATCTTTAACCATTTGGTTTAGCAGCCCGTGCCATCGCATGTTATTTCGCTCCAAGCACCGCTTTAAAGAGCATTTCAGGACGTGTGCAAATGTAAAGCGGATAGCTATAGACCTCCGGCTTTACCCATGCATTACGGTCGTTATCAACGATCAACATGGTGTAGAGCGGTTTTCCAACCGTGTTGGCAAAATCCAAACTTTCTCCCGGTGCAAAGGTTTTTTGAAACACTCCCGGTGCATTGGCAGGCAAGAATTGGCATTCATCCGGTTTAATGCCTATGGCGCGCTTTGTTCCAGCCTTCGCACTTACATTATAGTTGTGGATACTCCGGTAATTGATAAAGGTCACACCCGCAAAGTCAAAACTGCCAAAGCTCCCAGAGCCAATCGAACTTGGTGTTGCAACTCCTCCAGCGCTATTCAACGTTTGTGCAAGAGCTGTGTTGAGATAAGTCTCACGAATTGTTTTATGGTTTTTCAATTTGGAGAAAAATTCATTTCCACAAAGCCCAATAATACGTGAACGATCAGAAAACGCTCCCTTTGAAGCTTCAATCATCCTCATAATGACTTGGTCAACATGGTCCGCAACATTGGTTGTCTCATTATTTAATTTAAAGTCAATCGGCTTTGGTGGTGTGATTTCCCATTCCTTGTACCAATCGACAATGACAGAGCCATCGGCATCAAGGACAACACCTTGAACAGCGCCAAGCTGCATATTTTCCCATGTCAATTCGATTTCAGAAATCAGTTTCTTTTGTTTTCTGGCAATATATTTCATTGCTGTCTCTAACTGATCTTCTGCGCCAAATTCACGACGGTTTTGGATTTCTTCTGATTTCACCGTATCACTTTTGGCAATCCGTGTTGTTTTGAAAAACCGAAGATTACGACCATCTCTATCGCCTTCTTCTAAAGGTGCCCCGCGCTCACTGGTTTGAATAAGCGAAAATGTATTATCACGCCGTTCAATACCAACCACTGTGGTACTGGTTTCAACTTCCTCAAAAAGATTAAGAGAGCTCACAAGACCAGGTTGAAACTCATAGTTTTCGATGGCTTTCATCATTGTGATGCTTGAGAAAGCATCATGTTTAAAAAAATTCATATCCATGTGTGCATTCTCCTATCGCAATAGAATGTTGTTATGGTCTTCTAAAGACTGAATGGCTGCTTTCTTTTGCTCATCCGTAATGGCATCTGGCCATAGCAGTTCAGACGCTTTTACAGTGCATAAGCGTGCTGTAATCACGGCGCGTTGATCTGCTTCTGTTGCGTCAATAGTGGCAAAAGAAATCCCTGCCGGTGTTTGACTGCCATCTGATGCTGCTGGATTAAGGGGGGTATATTTTTGTGATGCTGTAATTTTCCCCATGACAGTTCCCGCTTCAATGAATGCTCCTGATGCAAACACCACTTCTTCGTTTGACATGTCAGGGTCGTAGGGTCCAAGATAAGCGCCATTGCGTACGTCGTCATAAATAATATTCGTCATTTCACTGCCCTCCAAGCTGCTTCCCATTTTGCGTGAATCTTTGCCTTGCTCGTCCCATCACTATGAGGGGCATAAGGCGAGACTTTTAAAGACGCGCTTTGAGAGCTAGCAGCCGTCAACACACACTGGCGTGCTTTCTCGAGACTCATACCGTTTTGAATAGCTTTTGCTGCGTCAAAAGAAACGCCTAAGTGCTTTGCTTGCCTTTCAAGGGTTGTTAGTGCTTTTGCGCGTTTTCTTTCTTTTTCAAGAGCAGCTTTTATGTTTTCTTGCTTGTCTTCGTTGTCTTCATCCTCATCTTCGTTTTCTTCGTCGTCAAAGATTTCGGCGTTTTTGTCGATGTCACTATCGTCTTCGTCCTCTTCCTCGTCATTGATGATGTCGACGATCTTTTCGTCATCCTCTTCTTCAGCGCGGTATTGTGTGCGTGCCATGTGTTTTGTCCTTCTTTTGTTGTTGTTGGGGGTTGTGATATGGAATCCGTTAAGGCTTCCAAAGCTTGCGCAAGGGTGCCCTGCGCATCTGCTAATCCAAGCTCTAAAGCTTGGGTACCTATAAAAGTTTCTGCTTTTGTGTCACGAATTGCGTCTGCACTCAGAGGTCTGTTTTTTGCAACCCAATCGACAAACATCTCGTAGAGCAGGGCGCAATCGGCTTGCATTTTTATCTGTGCTGTATCGCTTAAGGGTTCGTGAGGATTGCCATGGGTTTTGTGATCACCTTCAAAAACGAAGGTCCATTTAAGCCCGTGTTTCTCATCTGCACGAGATTGGTCAAGATGGGCGCAAACAACCCCAATCGAGCCCACAACACCCGTGCGTGTAACCCATATTTGAGAAGCCGCACAAGCAATGGCATAAGCTGCAGAACAAGCAAATTCATTGGCATGCGCCCAAATGGGTTTATTATATTGTTTTGAAAGGGTTTGAAACTCTTCAACCAAATCAAAGATGCCACCGGCTTCTCCACCACCACTGTCAATATCAAGTAAGACAGCATGAACATCAGGCTGTGCCATGGCTTCACGAAAAGAAGCCCTTAACCCTTCATAAGACGTCAATCCCGATAAAGCTCCAAGCCATGCACCGCGGCGTACAAGCGTGCCATGAACCGGTATTATAGCAACATTGTTTTGCACCACATAGGTTTCTGGTGGTCTTAAAGCTTCTGTACTCCCTTGCGAATAAGCTTCAATGGGAAACTTTTCACTTGCAAAAAGCCGTGGAGCAAGAGCATTGAGAATAATATCAAGCTTTGTGGAGGCAAGCATGTGTGGAACTCCAAAAAGCCGTGATGCCAAAAACGGCATGTCGAGATTATTCACCATTTGTCTGCGCCTTACTGTCTTGGTTGTTTTCATAAGTCTCAGAAGTCTCTGAATCTTCATCACCAATCGCTTGATTGCTAGCAGAGGGCGTTGCCATATCCGTGTCAAAAGATAAGCCGCGCGCACGAGCGTCTGTGTGCTCTTCTTCAAGTTCGGCATGAATGCTGTCGATATCAAAGCCGCGTTCGGCTAGTGCCATGCGTCGTGTTTTCAAGCCAGCACGAATTTCTTCTTTTTCTGCCGTGATATCCTTGTTTGGATCAATCATTTCAAGCGGGGGCGCAAAGCTTTCACATTGAAGCCATGGCAAGGAATTTTCTTCCCATCCGGGTAAGTGAACGCGTCCAGAAAGTACTGCCATTTCAACAAAACGTTCCCAAACAATGCGGTTAAACTGAAAGGCAATGATATGTTCACGCCATTGTTTGACATGCCGTCTAAACTGAATGATGGAGGTTCGCACATTGGAAAAATTACCGCGCGTAACGTCTCCAGTCACAACGGCATAAGGCATATTGAGAGCCGAGCAAATTTTTGAAATATTGCGAAATTGGAAAGCCTCATAAGAACCTCCAACCTCAACAGGGTTAGAGAATGTAACCTCTTTATTCTCTCCTAAATAAAGAGATGCACCGGGCGCAATGGCAGGTGCTTCGTATTCTTCTTCAACGTCGTTTTTATCACGATTATCGGATAATTTTGCGACGTTTGGGGAATTGTCCTTGACAAACGCTGCGAAAAGAGCCGCCGTCCTTTTTCGATCAAGTTCTGCATCATCATAGGATTCGAGTTGAAAGATCTTTGTCATACAGCGCGTTATTTTGGGAGAACCGCGCAATTGTCCGGCAATCCGGCGTTCTTTGATATGAAGGACCATTTCAGCAGGCACGCGCACGCGCTCTTGGCTCTTAAAGGCTCTGTTTGCAGGACAATCATCATAGGGATGATGTTCCCAGAAATGATAAGCAACGCGCTTACCACTGGCATTAAATTCAATTCCCATACGAATGTAATTGCCTTCAATCTCAGCAGGTCCATTATAAGTGAGATCCAGCATTTCAGTAGGATAAACTTGCAACTGAAGAGGCACACCAGAGCGCCCATAAAGGTCAACATAATGCAATCTTACAAAGCATTCGCCGGTTAAAAAGACCTCTCGTGCAATGGTTGCTTGCAGCCCATAAAAGCTGGCATCTTCGTCGTAGTCTGCTTCATCAACCCATTGCCACCATAAGTCTAAAAGCTTTTTCTTTTCTTCTTGAAAACCTTCAATGCGAGGATAAGGTTTAATCCCATCACTGACAGCCGCAGAGACCCATTCCTCCGTTGCAGACCCATAAAGAGCTTCATTGTCATAAAGCTATCTTGAACGGGCAACAATGGTATCACCGCATTCCTCAATCGCTTTATTGATATGTTTTTTTGCGGGGTCAAAACCACCCATACGGCGGCTTTTGCTTGCCGCTTCAAAATGGGGATTGTGTTGACGAGAAATTGTAAAAAAGCCCGTAAGTTTATTGATAAAGCCAGCCATTAATAGCCTCGTGAGATATTAAAATAGAACACGCGTGAACCTTTACGCCCTTCAAGGTCCGCTATTTGCGTATTGATCATTTCAAGAGCTCTGCGCAGTTCCTCAACAGAGCGGTTGCTGACTTGCTTATCGCCGTGACGCACTGATTGCGCACCCGAATAAAGAGCCTCTTCAATTTGCTCTCGCCGCCTTTTTAAACTTTCCAGTCTCGAAAATTTGCTGTTAAATTGTCCTAAAGTTTCATCCACAAATTACCTCCAATCCCCTTGCATATAAGGATTCATCACTGTTCTGGATTGTTTCCTTTGAGGTTGTGCTATCTGAGATCTTCTTGGAGAAGTGAATGAAGAAATCCCAGATGTTGGTTGCTCTACAGAACTTTCAATTTTAAGTTTTTCCAAACGCTCTTCTAAGATATCAACTTCTCGATTAAGATTTATTCCCGCCGAAATCAGACCTTGTAAAGCCGCATAAGCATAGACCCTACAGTCCAAGGCTTCGTTTCTTGCCTTTTCACTTTTTTGCCATTCAATACGCTTGAAGCCTTTAAAATATTTGATGACTTTTCTTTCAGCGGTCAGTTGGTCAAAATATTCTCGATCAAGGCTTTTGTGAAAGTGTGTTGCACCAGCCCCCGATGCTTCAGGACCGGATTTTTTAAACCGTGCCGTGATAATATCTTTCGCGGCATCAACCCCAACAATATAAAGATTAATCTGTCCTTTATTGTTTTTGCTTGGTCGGCGCGGCCATACCGCACGCCATCCCGCGTGCCCCTTAATCCCCCAGATACGCCGCCCCTCACGCGGGCGTACATAATTATAAACTGCCTGTGTGTGTCCACCACCGGTATCAATGCAAGCAGCTGTTATTCTGATACCCTCTTTATAGCCTGGATGTGGCCAGCGTTTTGCAAGATATTCATCCAATTGGTCCCACACTTCAAAAGAAGAGGGATCACCAAGGATCACTTGATAATCAATATGCCAACTTTCTTCACTACGCCCCCATCCCACCACTTCAAGCTCTAAACGGTCATTTTGCACATCAATACCAGCTGTCAACAACACGGCTTGTTCTGGTGCCAATGGATAATCTTCACGTTTTGCATAGAGGCTATCAGGGTCAACAACTTCGCCTGTTCTGTCTTCCCATGGCTCTCCAAGAACTGTATTAATAAAAACTTGCAAAAGAGCAGGGTCTTCTTTGGCTCTTAAAAATTCGCGCGCACAATCGCCCCAAGTCAGCCATGGCGAATAAAGCGCTGAAATATGGTAAGAACGCAGACGAGGCTTACTTGACTCCTGTGTTGCGATCCAGCAAGCACCGTTTTCTTCTGCCATTAAAGTGGATTTACGATGTTCGGCATGTTCATGACCACAATGCGCACAAACAAACACAGCTTTTTCGGGGGCGCCTTTTGGCCACTTGATTTGTGACCAAACAATGGGCTGTAGAACACCACATGCATCACAAGGAACATTGTAATATCTCTGATCACCAAGCACAAAATCCTTGGCGATACGGCTTGTGTCACGGTGTGTCGGCGTGGACAATTTAAAAATTTTACGTTGAATAAAAGCAGAGGTTCGTTTTTCAGCAATTGTTACAGGATCGCCTTCATTATCGACATTCAATGGGTAAGCATCGACTTCATCCAAAACCAAATAGCGAATAGGAGAAGAACGCAATCCAGCAGCACTATTTGCTCCTGTAATCATCAATGT
>NZ_JBHIOT010000084.1:0-1116 GCF_042195745.1 Bartonella sp. AP7XZML | reverse complement strand
GTTTTAAAAACCGTTCTATCAACCTTTTCAAAACCTATCGGTAAAAGTTGACCATCCAAACTCATCTGATAAAAACCACCATCACCTGCAAAAAAAGCATCACTCCCTCGACACGCTATAGAGGCTGCACTGCGCGCTCCACGCTTGTCTTGTATCTTTTGAAAAGCAAACGGGCTCTTGGAACCTAACGTCAAAGAACCAGCATAAATAGCAGAACGAAGAAAAATAAGGGGATTGGTTGTTTCTGTTGCCCCCTGCACATATTCTCCATCTTGGAAATCCATATAACCACTAACATTATATTGAGTCTCCCATAGAGTTTCATCGCCTTCTCCAGACCAATGAATGCGATTGGGATTATCTGTCAATTGCATCAAACAAACAAAAGGTCCCCAAACTTTGACCAATCCTGCTTTCGGTGGATTGCCTTCTAAATCTTCAAACCGTTCAGAACTAAGAACCTTGAAAACTTGCGGTTTATCATTTTTATTCACCGCAATAACCATGTTTTTAAAAAGAGCAAACGACCATTTATTCTCTTCATTTGCTTGATACGTCACACCACTTTGGCTGATATCTTTCCAACCCTGCGTTTGACTATCATAACTGTAAAGCTTTTGCTTGCCTCCTACGATTATCTTAACACCATTGCCACTTCTAAACGCTATGCACCCCAAGGGCTTTTCTTCCAAAGCATGAGACACAACCATTGCACTAGGCATGGGTATGTAACCGCCATCTGCTGGTAAAACATTCACAAGGCTATCCGTAAAGCTACCGTTGACGACCGAAACATCTGGTCTGTAATCAGCGATTGGAAAATAAACCATCTTAAAAATCCGTTGGTATTATTCTGGTCACGTTATGACGTTGAGATGTCTCTGCACGCAATTCATGCAACTGTTCGTTAAAGTCATTGTACGCTGCCGTTGCACAATCGGGATCTTTCAAGATATTCTTGTAAAGTTCGTATTTTGCACGCGCCTTAATCAAATCAAACGCGTGCACAAACCATGGATGCTCCTCATCAACACTCTCTATCTCTACAAGGCATTGATTTATAATGATAATCTATCGTTATTCATATTGAATGAGAGTCCCGAATAACCTAAGATT
>NZ_JBHIOT010000083.1:0-3953 GCF_042195745.1 Bartonella sp. AP7XZML | reverse complement strand
CTCTTCCTATAAGAATTTTTTAAAAAATTATGGAGGAGGAGAAATTGGAGGTGAAGAAATATTCAGTATTTATGAAATCTGTGCAGGTATTCCTGCTGGTGATATTGTTTACCGAAATTTGCTCGATAGAAGAGATGGCTTTACGGACCCCAAACAACTTGTTATCTGCACAACTGATTTTGGTGAAACCTTTTATTTTGATTATAAGCAGTTTCGGGATGCTGAATGCCCACTCTATCTCAAGTATACATCTGAAGATTCTGAATATTACGCAAGTAATTTTTATGAATTTCTCTGCAAAAGAATTAAAGAGTATGCAGGGGAAGATTCATGAAAACTTATACCTTAGATGATGTTATACAACTAGTTGATAAATAGAATAATTGCGATTTATTGCTTGTTATGAAAACATCTAAAAAGAGATTGATCATTATAAAGATTAGAAAAATCCCTTTTAATAGACCGTGTCAGTGTTGTCAGTTCTTTTTAGAGCCTATATTATTTTTTTAATGAGAGAAAATTAAAATCAATATATTTCAATAGGTTATAATTTTAATGATGCAACCTTTATTAAAAGACAACCCATAAATTCAATTCATAATATATATTTGTCAGTTATGTGTCAGTAAATTGAACTGACAAAATAGATTATTTTAGTGAGTGATTAAAACGTGCTTTATGAAAAGCGTATGAAAGTAAAAACTGATTACGTTATCAAAATTCCTTTAATGAATTTTTATCAATTTATTTAAATAGATAACCTTATGATTTTAGTGAGTGATTAAACCACGTCTTAAAAAAACATGTGATCCTTTAAAGCCTTTCAAAAGAAACGGTTTATGATCATAAAAATGCTATTAAGACTATTATGGTTATGAGTTTAGGGGGGTATGGGGGTTTTTGGGGGTCTTTTTACCCCCCACTTTATATATATTTTTTAATCCAAAATAAAAGTTATTATATTTCAATAAGTTAATCTTTCAAATAAACAACCCATATTACACACAACACGTAAATACAATCTGTAATATATATAAAAAGGATTTTTGAAGGTATTTTGAGGGTGTGAGAAACCTTCAAAACCTATAAGTAATATAAGAAAATGAATATACATAACTCTGTTTAAACAAAGCTATCATTTTAGATTACGGTATAACCTCTTAAAGGCAATGTAAAAAAATTTAATTCACTTTAGATAGGGTTTCTTAAAAGTCTTAAAGGCAATCCAAATAAGAGTATCTAAAAGTGCAAGTTTCTTCTTTTTAGAATAACGCATATAAGCACTCTTTTTAAAGATTGTATGTAATCAACTTAACAAGAGAGGTATAGATTATGGTTATAAGCTCTATACCCCTTGTGAATTTAGCATGCCTATCATGTGAACATGCTTTATAAGTTATTCAGTTTCTCTTAGTTCTAATTTTGGTAGGTTCTTAACGATTTTCATTGTCTCTAAACTTACGGTAATAACCCTCTGAAATAACTCTAGAGGGTAGGCAGGGTTGCCAATGGTTTCAACAGCATAACGATTGGCATCATTAACAATGCCACTCTTTTTATCAGTCTTTACGCATTGACGCCCCATAACCCATTCAAGAGCGGGTTTACCATTGACGATATACGCATAAGCTTCAAGAGGTATATCTGTTATTGTGATATTGTTATTATAAATAACAGTGGTTTTATCTTTCTCTTTACCTGCTTTTGCGAATTTCATTTCAGTCACATAATAGAATTTTTCGAGATTAGAGATTTCTGTCTGTTTTGGATTACCCTTTTTAAAGATCACGGGATAAGGCTCTACATCTTCATAGTTTACGTGCAAATGACCGAGTTCACGCCCAGCTGTTACAAACTTCCAAAAATCATCAGCACTCTTTACGCAAGGAATGCGAGGTAATTCTTTGCATAAATTATCAGCATAACGAGCACGGTAATCTTCTGAATGTAAAATCCCATAAACATAATAGAACAAATCATCTTTAGTGATAGTTTCATTAGGATAAGCGGCTTTAAAATGTTCTAGCCCCTCATCAGTAATAGCATTACGCCTCTGTAAACCAGCTGTTGTGTTTTTCTCCGTAGAATGCGTAAATAAATGGGATTGTTTCTCACTTTTACTTTTTGAAACCGTAGTATCTTCGTAAATATAGCGTGGAAAACATTGACCTTTTTCTATTGAATCTAAATTAGGCAAAGCTTTAGTCATCAATACAGAAAAGTCTTTCTTTGCTCCTATACCTGTAATTTGTATCACCTTATTATCAACCGCTTGTCTTATCGGGAATATACGCGGCATTTGATAAACTGCTTCATTAAAGACGCTATTGTAATAAAGCCATTGTTGTGTAAAAGGACGGTATAGGCTTTGAATAAGGCATTTATCTTCAAATTCGGAAAATTTACCTCTTAATAATTCTCTCTTAAGAGTACTGCTCCAACTAATCTTTCTTACATCGGAATTGACGAAATCATTCACGACCTTTGCACGTGCTGTACGATCAGCATGTGAATAGGTATTATTTAAACGTTTTACCTCATTATTATAGAAGGCAGTCATGTTATTCATATTTTTCTTTACAGATTCACGGCTTGAGTTATACGTCCAAGCATCACGATTGGTTGAAACACCAAGAGAATAAGTTTCAAAGAGCTTTTTATCATGCCCCTTTTTGATACCCATAGCTAAGAATGTTTTGAAACTGTCATCACGTTGATCAAACCAATCACTGTACTTATCTGGTGTAATTATTTGCCAACCTTGTTTGCTCCGTGTAATACCATCAATGCTACCAAGAGACTCTATTATTATAAGCTTTTCTTTTCTCGTGAGATAATCTCCAATATCACGAAAATATATCTTACCACGCTGTTGAGATTCTGGATTTTTAACCAAAATAGAGATAGCTATGGGAGCTCGAGATCCTTCACCAAAAATGCCACCACTTTCCTTTTTACGTTGTTCTCCAGAAGTCCGTGCATTCCCCCGTAAATGGAAAATATAAAGGCTGCTAAATTCTTCAACGAGGCATTTGCGTAAACCATCCATAGAATGTCCAGTAATAAAACCGGCATTTGTGACAAAGCCGATTACCCCAGCATTATCAATACGGTCACTAGCCCAGCGGATAGCGCGGATATAACTATCATATAACTTTTGCGTACTAGTTGCTTTCGATTTAGCTATATAAGTCTCACGAATACGATCATCTAATATGGGATAAGATATATTGGGATTATTATCGTTTTCATTCTTTTGTCCTACCGAATAAGGAGGGTTACCAAAGATAACTTTAATATCCAGTTTCTTTTGATGCTCTAAATATTCACTGTTTTCCTCTAGTAAACCTTTCATCAAATCTTGTTTTTCAAGCATCCGAAACGTATCAGCCAAACCAATATGCTTGAATGGGATATAATTCCCTTTCATCAAACTATGATAGGTCGATTCAATGTTAATCGCTGCTATGTAATAAGCCAGTAAAACAATCTCATTGGCATGAATATCATGACGGAATTTATATTCCATATCCTCTGGTTTGATGAGATTGGATTGTAATAGCCGCGTGATAAAAGTACCCGTTCCGGTGAAAGGATCGAGAATAGAGACACCCCGTGACCCTAAGCTTTTGCCAAATTCATTGCGCAACACATCATCAACAGAATGAATGATAAAATCAACAATCTCAACGGGCGTGTAAACAATTCCAAGCTTATCCGTGGTTTTCTTAAATGCCTTGGCAAAAAAACTTTCATAAAGTTTGATAATAAGATTCTGTTTTGCATGAGTTTCCGTAATGCCTGCTGTACAGAACATGACACTTTTGTAGAATTTATCAAGATCTTTCGTTTTCTCTTCGATATTGGTTTTATCCAGTTCCGTTAAGATCTTGTCCATTGCTTGTGAAATGGCATTGTTCTGTACAAATTCATTGCCTTCAAACAAGGCTTCA
>NZ_JBHIOT010000082.1:0-122956 GCF_042195745.1 Bartonella sp. AP7XZML | reverse complement strand
AAATGGCGGGGGCTAGTCCTGATGGGTTTGTTAGTGATGACGGTTTAGTTGAAGTCAAATGCCCACAATCCCCAAATCATCTACGTTTTTTTATAGATGACCATATAAAGCCTGAATATCGTACGCAAATGCAATTCCAAATGGCTTGTACGGGACGAAAATGGTGTGATTTTATCAGTTATGACCCACGTTTTACGAGGCAATCAACATACCTGCGCATGAAAATCAAACGCATTCACCGTGATGAAGAACACATTGAACAGATTAATCAAGCGGTCGAAGCTTTTTTAGCAGAAATAGAACAAGAGATGCAAAAGATTTTGACAAAAGCCGCTTGACGTTATGGGGGTGCTCTCCTCCCAGCACCCCCACCCATTTAAGTAATAAGTAATATAAAAATAGAAAGATAATGAGATGATATTTGATGATGGCGATAGATATGTAACAACCCGTGAATGTGCACAGCTTTTTAGTGTATCAACCACAACGATTCGCAATTGGGTGCTTCAAGGGGAGTTTCCGCAACCCTATAAGCTAGGAAGAGCCGTAAGATGGAGAAAGAAAGAGATCTTAGCATTTACTCCAAAGAAAAATACGGAGCAAATAAGAACAAATTAGGTAAAATTATATAAACTGTAGAAGGTGGTCTAANCCAAAGAAAAATACGGAGCAAATAAGAACAAATTAGGTAAAATTATATAAACTGTAGAAGGTGGTCTAAAAGGTGGTCTGAAAATAGCTATTTAAAGAAAAAATCTATATATTTCAATATATTTAAGAAATAAAATGGTGCCCCCAGAGAGACTCGAACTCCCGACCCCCTGATTACAAATCAGGTGCTCTACCAACTGAGCTATAAGGGCGTAACCATGTAGGAGGTAGCACAAACTAACAAAAAGGAAAACAGAAAATTATTAAATTTTATACATATTAAAAGAAAACTATATAAAAAATAACCAATTTATTTCCTTTTTTCCACTTTTTACAGCAAGGTTGGAACTATCCTTATGTTGATATCTTATAGAATCTTTTATAAGAATGCACCGTTTTGCTATCGAATTACGAATCTGAAGACTTTGATTGATGAGCAAGGTAATTTTCTAGCCAGTGAATATTATAATTACCATCAGCAACATCTTGATTATTAATAAGATCGCGAAAAAGAGGCAGTGTAGTTTTTATCCCATCGACGACAAATTCATCTAAAGCACGCCGTAAACGCATCATACATTCTAAACGGGTACGTCCATGAACAATCAGCTTTCCAATCATGCTATCATAGTAAGGAGGAATACGGTAACCTGAATAAGCGCCTGAATCAACACGAATCCCTAAACCTCCAGGTGTATGAAAATGTGTAATGGTTCCAGGTGATGGCGTAAAGTTAATAGGATCTTCTGCATTAATACGGCATTCAATGGCATGACCAGAAAAACAGACTTCATCTTGTGTCACTGAAAGTTTACAGCCTGATGCAATATGGATTTGTTCGTGGACTAAATCTATACCTGTAATTGCTTCAGTTACAGGATGCTCGACTTGTAAACGTGTATTCATTTCAATAAAATAAAATCTGCCATTTTCATAAAGAAATTCAATAGTACCAGCTCCACGATATCCAAGTTGGGCACAGGCATTTGCAACAATACTTCCAATTTTTTTCCGTTCAGTTTCATTAAGTGCAGGTGACGTAGCTTCTTCCCATACTTTTTGATGCCGTCGTTGAAGTGAACAATCGCGTTCTCCTAAATGAATAGCATTTCCCTTACCATCACCTATGACTTGAATTTCAATATGACGGGGTTTTTCTAAATATTTTTCTATGTAAACAGCGTCATCACCAAAAGCAGCTTTCGCTTCTGAACGCGTTGTTTTGAGAGCTATAGAAAATTCTTGTTCAGAATGAACGACTTTCATACCACGTCCACCACCACCGGCAGAAGCTTTTATAATAACTGGATAACCAATTTCACGAGCAGTGCGTAAAGCATCTGATTCTTCAGTGACGGCTCCATCTGAACCTGGAACTACAGGAATACCAAGTTTTTTGGCGGTTTTCTTTGCTTCGATTTTATCGCCCATGATTCGGATATGAGTAGCTGTTGGACCGATGAATGTAATATCATGGGCTTCTAGAACATCTGCAAATTTTGCATTTTCCGAAAGAAAGCCATAACCTGGATGAACAGCATCTGCTCCTGTAATTTCACAAGCAGCAATAATTTGCTGAATACTCAAATAAGAATCACGAGCGGGAGGAGGGCCAATACAAACACTTTCGTCAGCAAGACGAACATGCATTGCATCTGCATCAGCGGTAGAGTGAACAGCCACGGTTTTTATGCCAAGTTCTTTACATGCACGTAAAACACGAAGAGCAATTTCTCCTCGATTAGCAATGAGGATTTTTCGAATCATGGTTGCCCCTCGCTTTATTCAACAATAATAAGTGGTTCACCAAATTCAACAGGTTGACCATCTTTGACAAGAACAGTGGTTACCGTACCTGAGCGCGGTGATGAAATTTGATTCATTGTTTTCATGGCTTCAATAATAAGTAATGTCTCCCCTTCAGAAACATTTTGTCCTACTTCTACAAAAGATTGTGCGCCTGGTGAGGGTGCAAGATAGGCTGTTCCAACCATTGGAGAGGTTATTGTGTTTTTTGATTTATCTTCTTGGATAGATTGTATAGGAGATTCAGCTGTTGGAACTGGAGAAGATGTTACAGAAAAAGTAGGAGTAGAAACAGGAGCATAGATTGCTTGCTCAGAAGAAATTAAGGTATTTTGGCGTGAGACACAAATACGAAGCTCCCCTTGTTCAACTTCAATGTTCGTTAAATTTGTATCATTCAAAATTTCAGCAAGATCACGAATAATTTTCGTATCAATTGCGGTTTTTGCCGAATCCATTTTTTTTGTTGTCATTTTATTTCTAACTCCTTGATCAATGAAGATCGTCATTATCTCATTTTATGACCGAATATCTCTAGATTAGGGATGACATCTTTTGAGGCTTTAAAGATTTTTATTTCCTTTAAATTATTATACTTTGCAATTTAAAACTCGTATCTGCTTTACGCAAAATTGCACTTATAAGCCTGTTGTCAAAAAAGAGAAAGCATAAAATTACCTCATTTACAGTATTCTTTCTAAAATGGATCAGGAATTCACTGTGTATTGTCTATCGCTTGTTTTAGAATATCTTGTTTGGCTGCGCCAATGAATATTTTATTACCAATGATGTAAGAAGGTGTTCCCGTAATATGAAGTGTAGAGGCAATTTGAATATTTTCTTTAAAAGCGTTTTGCAGAGTGGGATCTTTTATTGCATTACGTAGTTTTTTTTCATCTGCTCCTAATGAAACAGCTACTTTAATAGCTTTAGCTTCATTTGCACGACCCTGATACATTAAAAGCGTTTTGTGAAACTGAGGATATTTCTCTGGAAATTGTTTTCGAAATGCGTAGGCAACAGTATGGGCTGCCATAGAATCAGAGCTTAAAATTGGTAAATCCTTGATAATAACCTTTAAATCTGGATATTCTTTTATCAAGTCTTCTATATTTGAATAGGAAATTTTACAATATCCACAGTTGTAATCAAAAAAATTGACAAGCACTCTTTTACCATTTGGGTTTCCCAAAACAGCGTCATGAGGAGAATGAAAAATTTCTTTTTCTAATAAATGAATGACAGAAGTTTGTTTTTGGTTTTCGTATTCATTCTGTTTTTCCAGCTTATCTTGAAGAATAAGCTGCATTTCAATCATAATTTCTGGATGAGTAAGAAGGTACTCTCTGACAATTTGTTGAATATGATGAGAATCAGTATGTGGTATCATTTTTTCTTTAAGCTTAGATAAAAAGCTAGAATCTTCCAAAAGTTGTGTTTTAAGCTTTTCTAAGCTTAAATTATTTGCTGTTTTTGAGTGTGATGTTGCGTTTGATAAAGAAGGTAAAAAGGTTAAAATACTCAACATAACTAAAATTTTTGAAAGAAGTGTTATTTTCGAGTTTTGAGAGTGATAATTCATTTGTATACCTTCACATTTTTTAGGGTGTCATTGAGTGAACTATATGAAAAGCGCTATCTATGTGCAATGAAGCATTTAGTTATAGTGTATCTTTAAGAATGAGAAAAAACATCAATTTTTCTCTAAAAAGATTTCATATGATGAACCTTGGCTTGGCAAGGATTATGTTTTGTAAAAGATAAAAAAATTCTCTTTAATTTGTCAAATGTTGTTTTGATGTATAAGGGTATCAAAAGCTTTTTGTGCGTGTTTATTTTAGGAAAAAGTACGTTGATAATACAATGAAGAACATTTGTATTATTTTTTTCTGTTGCTTTATTGAGTACTGAGAAACAAAATTAAATAATGAAAAGTGAAATTATGAAAACCACAACACATTATGATCTGTTTATCATTGGAGGAGGGATAAACGGCTGTGGATTGGCAAGAGATGCAGCAGGACGCGGATTTAAAGTGGGATTGGCTGAAATGAACGATCTTGCATCTGGGACCTCAAGTGCGTCAACAAAGCTTATTCATGGTGGGCTTCGTTATCTTGAACACTATGAGTTCAAACTTGTTCGTGAAGCATTGAAAGAACGCGAGATTATTTTACGTATGGCTCCACATATTGTGCGTCCTTTGCGTTTTCTCCTTCCTTATCATAAAGAATTGCGCCCTGCTTGGATGTTGCGTTTTGGACTTTTTATTTATGATTATTTAGGGAATTGGAATCAGAAATTGTGGCGCAGTAAAACGATTAATTTTTCACAAAAATTTTGCTCTACACTGAAGAAAGAATATCAGAGAGGTTTTGAATATTCTGATGCAAGAGTAGATGATGCGCGTTTAGTTATTGGCAATGCTCGTGATGCAGAAAAGTGGGGAGCTGATATAAAAGTACGAACAGAAGTTCTCTCTTTAAAAAAAGAAGACAATAAATGGCGTATATTTCTTCAAGACAAGTTAAGTAGCAAAGAATATAGTGTCACAGCTTCTTATATCGCGAATATGACAGGACCTTGGATTGATCATGTTTTGGCAAGCATATTAGATTGTAAAGAACATCCACCAGTACGGCTTGTTAGAGGTTCTCATATTTTGGTTCCCAAGCTTTATACTCATGATCGTGCTTATATTTTTCAAAATGGTGATGGGCGTATTATATTTGCTATTCCGTATCAAGAAGAGTTTACCTTGCTTGGAACAACAGATTGTAATTATCAAGGAGATCCGGCTGACGTTCATATTACTGATACAGAAATTGATTATATTTGTGCAGCAGCCAGTGAATATTTCATACAACCAGTGTTGCCTGAAACGATTGTCTGGTCTTACTCTGGAGTTCGTCCACTCTATGATGATGGAGCTTCAAAAGCACAAGAAATTACGCGCGATTATGTTTTTAAAGAAATGGGAACAGGAACGACACCAAAGATACTTAATCTTTATGGTGGAAAGATTACAACTTATCGTAAGTTGGCTGAAGATGCGATGAAATTTGTTGAAAAAGAGCTTGGTAAAAAGGGAGCATCATGGACGGCTAAGGCAGTACTTCCAGGGGGTGATTTTCCCTATAACAAATTAGATACAATCGAAAATAGGATTGCTCTTTTAATGCCAGATTTAGATGCTTTTACACATCGCAGGCTTGCACGCTCCTACGGTACGGAAGCATTGGTGATCTTTGCACATGGTAAGGCAAATAAAGGAAAAAATTTCGGACATGGGCTTTATGAAGTAGAAGTAAAATGGTTGATGGAAAAAGAATGGGCTAAAGTATGTGAAGATGTGTTATGGCGTCGTTCAAAACTGGGGCTCCTATTTAATGAACAAGAGGTTGATACTCTTTCTTCCTATATGCAAAGCCAACAAGAGATTGAACAACGTTTATGATCATTTCATTTTACAAATTGTATCTGCAATATTGTAAAATATTTTCCTTCGAGAGATACTGATATTAGTTATAGATATTAAAAAGGCAATGGTTGTCTGTACCCTGATTTTAGTTTTTTTTTGCAAGAATCACAAAATGGCAAAATTAGATAGAATATTTAAGATGAAATTTGTCTATCTTATAAAGTGAAATCTAAGAATATTACCAAAAAGAACTCATTGATAAAAAATGATTTATAATTAGATTCGTGTGAAATAAGGATTTTTGTTCTTTCTTTAGGAGAAGATAAAGATACTTTCTATAGCGTTTATTTGCACAATGAGTTAAAAAATCTAAAGAAAATTAAATCGAGCATGAAAAATTGTATAATGTGTTAGTTTAGCATTTATTATCTTAAACGCTGTACTAAATCATGTAAGGGAAGAGGCTTGAAGAGCGTAAGAAGAACTTATAAATGAGTTTTTTATATTATAGTAAAAATCTTCTTTTTTCATGTTTATATACCTGAACACTAATCTATGAGAAATGCGATATTGTGTTTTGGCATGATTGATTGTAGTAAACCTTGATATCAATTGAAAATAATGAGCTGTTATTATACTCATGATAGTATAAGAGAATAAAATTTTCCGTAAACTAAAAGTAAGTATTTTTTTATGTATAAAGAGAGAGCTATAAGGACATGAGAGTAATACCCTCATGATATTTTACAATCTTCCATCGCCTATAAAATTTGCAGTAGCACCAATGTTGGACTGGACAGACCGACATTGCAGGTTTTTTTATCGTCTTTTAACGAAAAAAGCTCTCCTTTATACGGAAATGATGGTAGCAGATGCTGTCATTCATGGTGTTCGCGAACAATTGTTGGCTTTTAGCGACAAAGAACGTCCAGTTGCATTACAATTAGGGGGGGTAGATCCGAAAAAGTTAGCAGAAGCTGCACGAATTGCTGAGGATTTTGGCTACAACGAAATAAATCTCAATGTTGGTTGCCCATCAAATCGTGTTCAAGCAGGGGTCTTTGGAGCTTGTTTGATGCTACATCCAGACATTGTGGCAAATGCCGTAGAAGCAATGAAACGAGAGGTTACTATACCTGTAACTGTCAAATGTCGGATTGGAGTGGACGAACAAGATGAAGAGTTAGCGTTAGATCTTTTGGCTAATCAGGTTTGGAATGCTGGATGTGATGCGCTCTGGATACATGCACGCAAGGCATGGCTACAAGGATTGAGTCCGAAAGAAAATCGCAATATTCCGCCCCTTAATTATGAAAGGGTTTACAAATTAAAACGTCTATATTCTCATAAATTCATTGGGATAAATGGTGGAATTAAATCGATTGATGAGATCAAAGAACACTTAACTTTCTGTGATGCTGTCATGGTTGGTCGCCAAGTTTATCATGATCCAACTTTGTTAAAACATATTGATTTTGAACTCTATGGTGAGTCGCAGAATAGTCTAAGTGAGAGTGATCTTATTGAGGTTATGTGTGATTATGCGGCTCGACATATTGCATCGGGGGGGCGGCTTTCTCATGTGACGCGTCACATGATTGGTTTATTTCATGGGCGGGGTGGGGCACGTCGATGGCGGCAAATACTATCAAATGATGCGACAAAACCAAACGCAGATATATGTACTTTAAAAGAAGCTTTTTATGCTCTCATTTAATAACAGTCAGACAATTAACATATATTAAAGTTGAGATCCTTTGCGTTTTGATTTCTTTGCGATAATTTTGATCCCTTTAATTTTATAAGTTTTTGAAAGTTTATAACTTTTATTATGAATAAGAATGTTAGAATTTATATATTAAACGGCATGCTGATTATGCCTATTTAATAAAAAATAGTTTAAGGGTATCACTGTAAAGGTAGTCATAAGATATTAATAACATTTTGAATCTTGCACGTTTGTTATTGGGGTAGAAAATAGAATATAGAAATTATTACCTTCATAGTATTTAACATTTTTAAAGCACTGTTAAAAAAACAATAAATTATTTATATCCTGTATATATGACGTGATTTTCATAAACATTGTAGATTTTAAAAGGTATCCTTATGATCGCTAGTCCATTTGATGATTTTCGTGCTTTGCTTACAAATTTACCTGTTGCTGATGAGTTTTCTATAATTTTGGCAAAAAAACGGCAAAAAAACTTAACAAAAGAGCAAGGAACATTGGGAAAACTAGGAGATATTGCTGTTTGGTATGCGGGGTGGAGGGGTACAGAAAAACCTATCGTAACGCGACCTTTGGTTGCTATTTTTTCTGGAAACCATGGTATTGTAGAGGAGAATATTACACCATTTCCACAATCTATGACACAAAAAATGGTAGAAAATTTTGCATCTGGTGGAGCTGCTATCAATCAAATTTGTATTGCTTATGATCTTGGATTAAAAATTTTTGATTTAGCATTGGAATATCCAACAATGAATATTACGAAGGATGCCGCAATGGATGAGCGGAGTGCGGCTGCTACAATGGCATTTGGAATGGAATCCATTGCGGGTGGGACAGATCTTTTATGTATTGGAGAAATGGGAATTGGAAACACAACAATAGCTTCAGCTTTATGCTTAGCATTGTTTGGAGGGGAAGTGGAAGAATGGACAGGAAATGGTATGGAATCAGAAGATGATTTTTATCAGCGTAAAATTGCAGCGGTTAAGACAGCCATTTCTTTGCATAAGGATTATTTTAATGATCCTTTTGAGATAATGCGTCGCTTAGGAGGACGTGAGATTGCTGCTATGGTTGGTGCTATTTTAGCAGCAAGAATAGAAAAAATACCCGTTATTTTAGATGGTTTTGTGGCAACAGCAGCTGCAGCGGTTCTTTATAAAATGCATCCAAAAGCTCTTGATCATACCCTTGTTGGACATGTTTCTTCTGAGACAGCTCATCGTAAACTTTTAAAAAAAATTGGCAAAGAACCACTTCTAGATTTAGGGATGCGTCTTGGTGAAGGGACAGGAGCAGCTATGGCAGCTGGTATTGTCAAAGCTGCTGTTTTAACACATGCACAAATGGTGGTTTTTTAACAAGAAAGTTTGAATGCCTAAAAGATCATAAGACGGATATAAAAAATCTTAAGAGCTTTGTTCATGCGTCTTGTCGTGTAATTTAATATAATTAAGTGGAAGTTCTGTTGTATATTTAATCTGTTCCATTGCGAAAGAAGAAGAGACATCACGGATGTCAATTTTAGAAATTAATTTTTTATAAAAAAGATCATAAGCTTCAATGTTGGGCACAACAACACGCAATAAATAGTCAATATCTCCACTCATTCGATAAAATTCAATGACTTCACGGAATTCTTGCACAATTTTTGAAAAACGCTTAAACCATTCATGACTATGTGTATTTGTGCGAATAGACACAAAAACAGTGACGTGTGCGTTTACTTTTTCTGGAGAAAGAACAGCAACACGACGCTGAATGACGCCATCTTCTTCAAGTTTTTGAATTCTACGCCAGCAAGGAGTGGTCGAAAGCCCCACTTTTTTAGCAATATCAGCAACAGAAAGTGTCGCATTTTCTTGCAAAAGATGTAAAATTTTTCGGTCAAGACGATCCATATTTTTTCTCAATATTTTAATTTATAAAAATTTACGCACTAAACGACGCAGATATACAATAAGCTCATCGTTAAACCATGGGTTTTTCTGTAACCAAGAAGTATTTCGCCATGACGGATGAGGCAAAGGCATAACATTATAGCCTCGAGGTTGAGGAATGGAAAGAATATTTCTCCAATCACCAACAGTTGCAGAAACGGTTTTATGTTTTAATTCTGTAATGTGCCACTTTTGCGCATAACTGCCAATAGCAAGAACAAGCTTTATTTGAGGCATTGCCTGAAATATCTTTTCATGCCATATTTCTCGACATTCCCGTCTTGGTGGTAAATCAGCTTTATTTTTGTCATAACCTGGAAAACAAAATCCCATAGGAACAATAGCAAAAAGAGATTTATTATAAAATTCTTCTTTCGTGACACCCAGCCAATTACGCAATTTTTCGCCAGAGCGATCATTAAAAGGGATAGAAGTTTCATGGACACGCAACCCTGGTGCTTGGCCTGCAATTGCAATCGAAGCAGTATCGGATAAATAAACGACAGGGTTTGGTTCATGAGGAAGAGGAGGAAAATAATGGGGTTGTTGGACGCAAACACGACAGGAATAGATCTCTTTTTCAAGTTTGATAATTGGGCTACATTGTTTCATTAGTAAATAAAATTAAAAAATATTTTTTTTATTCTGTGCGAGGATTTGCTTTGCGCCATTCTTTTGGTCGTTGAAAACTTGATGCCCATATTCCTTTCTTTTTCTTTCTAGCTTCTTGCTCTTCTTTGGGGTATTCATAATAATTTACAGCCCAACCATTATGTACAAGTGTTGCGTTGATATTGCTAACTTGTTTTGTTTTACATGTTGCAAGAATACGGCGATATTTATCTGTTTTTTTCCAGTGACATGTAACAGTTTGATTTTTTAATAGTTTTTCTAAATATTTTTTTGCCTCAAGCCCACAAGGGTAGCGCGCTTCCTTTTTTCCACAAAATTGGTGGAGTTCAGGAGCATCAATTCCAGCTAGTCGAATCTTAATTGAAGAAATCATAATGGTATCGCCATCAATGATTAATGCATTTCCTTCAACAGAGTTTTGAGAAGAAAATTTTTCTTTTTGAGGCAACCGCTGAGTTTTCTTAAAATAAGTTGACATAATGATAAGAATGCTAGCAGCGACAAAAATACTGAAACCGATTACTTTTAGATTAAAGCTTCTTAGATTAAAATGAGAAAAAGATTTTTTCATGAAATAAAGAAACTGCTAACATTACTACAACTCTATTTTAGTATTGTTTATAATCCACCCGAGAAACTTTATTCATATGACGAAACAATGTCTCGTTTTAATGACAAAATTTTCGTTAGATATCACAATAATCAAATACTCATGCAGAATATATGTAAGCAACTTAAATAATAATTCAACTTATCCAAATCCGTACAAAAACAAATTTTAAAGTAAACTTTTTAAACTTAAGGAAATAAAAAACAGCCCTCAAAAAATAACTTTGAAGAGCAATACTCCCACATTTCTTTTGGAGTATAAAATCTATCAATTCAATGATAATTTTATTTATTTAATTTTTGTTTCTTTAAATTCAACGTGCTTTTTTACAACTGGATCATATTTACGCTTGCTCATTTTATCTGTCATTGTACGGCTGTTTTTCTTTGTTACATAGAAAAAACCAGTATCTGCAGTTGATAAAAGCTTGATCTTAATGGTTGCTGCTTTAGCCATAATGTAAATACCCTATTTATACTGAAAAAATATTATTTCTGTCAAAATTTATTTCCGACATCATCAGATTTTCCGGCAACACTACGGATGTTCTCAAAAAAGTCAAGAGCTGATTAATTTTCTCATAAGTTGGACAAACACCAACATGACATATAAACCGAAAAAAACAGCCATGGCTATTGAAAAACCAAAGGGTTTAAAGATATCCATGGATTTTCCGATAAAGGTCGGTCCGATGAGCATACCAATTCCATAACAAAAAATAAAAGCAGAATTAGCAGCAGCAAGTTCTTGCCCCTTGAGACGGGCTCCTAAATGTGCAAGACTAATTGTATAAAGGCTCGCTGATACACCACCCAGAAAAAACAAATCAAGCATCAGAATCCATGGATATTGAAGAATCCATGGTACTATAAAAGTTCCTATAAAACCTAGAATAGCGCAACTCATCAGTGGGTAGCGTCGATCTTTGGCGTAGTCGCTTATAATGCTGATAGGAATTAAGAGGAAAATATTCCCAAGTGCAAGGGTTGCCATAAAATGTGCTGCTTCATTCTCATTATAACCAATGGATAAACTAAAGGGTATTATAAGAGTTAATACGCCCATTTGAACGGCCCCGTAAACAAGGACCGCCATCATTGCACTTGGAACGTGAAAAAGATAACGAAAAAATGGCATATATTGATTTTTTTGAAATTCTGGACTTAATTTCCAAGCGGTAAGAATTGGTATAGTAGCAAGCATAATAAGGCTATATCCAACAGCAAAAGGAATAAATCCTTGTGTTCCCACTTTTGCTAGCAGCGTTAGACCTATTATAAACCCTAATCCTAAGACAATAGCATAAATAGAAAGGATCAAACCGCGTTTTTTGGGGGGAGCATAACTGTTGATCCAAAACTCTGATAGGATAAACATAACTGTCATGCTGAAATGTAATATAAACTTTAAAATAAACCAAACCCATATGGGATCAAAAAAATAGAATCCTAAAAAACTTAAAGATCCTATCGCCATCATAAGCAATATTGTTTGAGCGATTCCTAAGCATAAGGCGATTCGAGACGTAAAAATAGCTGCAATAATTGTGGCGATTCCACCAACTGTTCCACTATAGCCGATTGTACTGTTGGAAAGTCCTTTCTCTGCCATAAGAAGAGAAACAAGTTGTGTTCCCATTGCCAATGCTGTTCCAACAGTGCCAATGGTTGCAATAGCGGCAATAATTGCACGCAAAGAATTATTTTGAGAGTCAAAAGGTTTTTTTTTCATGAGAATGGCTTAAGGTACTCTTGTTTATTTAAACAATGAAAAGATGAGCTGAAATGAAAGGGAGCCAAAACTACCCTTTGCAGTTTCTCTCATTTCCTAAGTATAAAAAACTGCAAGATTTTTATATGGTTATTATAGACTTAACAATAAAATTTATCCTCTTGTATACTAAAGAAAGAAGATTGTACATATAAAATAATATAAATATTATATAATATAAGCCATTTCTTAAATTGAATTTATTATTCATATTATATTTAATGGAGGGCAAGAAGCTTAATTTTTTCTTTTCCCATAAAAAGTATACTTTTGTTTTTTTAATTTGTTTTTATGGTAGGATGTCGGTGAAAATTTTATTGGACGAGGTTTTGTTAACAGTTCAAAGCATAAAGCGCCAGCAAAAGGTTGTACCGTTATAAGTTTTACTTCTACAACATCACTGAGCTGATAGCCTTTATGGCTACGCTGTCCTACAAGAACATGTTGTGCTTCATCAAAATGATAATAATCATTTTTAAGTGTAGAAATATGGACAAAACCATCTGTATTGAGTTTATCAAGTGAGATAAAAAGACCTGCTTTTGTAACTCCGGAAATGCGACCTGTAAAAATACGACCGATTTTATTCGTTAAATAGTGAGCAACAAGCCGATCAATCGTTTCTCTTTCAGCCATCATTGCACGGCGTTCGTATAAAGAAACTTGCGTAGCAATTTCTGCAAGATTTTGTTCTTGTGTATCTGTTAATTGATCATTTCCTAATTTGAGAGCTTTAATGAGTGCTCGATGAATAATGAGATCAGCATAACGACGGATTGGTGATGTAAAATGTGTATAGTTCTGCAAATTTAAACCAAAATGGCCACTATTTTTAGGGTTGTACTCTGCTTGTGATTGTGAACGCAAAATAACTTGATTGACTAGTTCTTGTTGTTGAGTATGAGCGACCTTTTCTAAAATTCTATTAAGGCGCGCTGAGGTAAGTTCGCTTCCGCGGGAGAGTGGTATCCCCAAACTTTGAAGAAAGCTCCGAAGTATTTCTTGCTTAGCAAGAGAAGGTTTTTCATGAATACGATAAATGAGCGGCTGGTGATGTTGTTTTAATGTTTCAGAAGCTGCAATATTAGCTTGTATCATAAACTCTTCAATTAAACGATGCGCTTCTAATTGTGTTTCACTCACAACATCTTTTATGCAACCATTTTGATCAAGAATAATCTTTTTTTCTGCAATTTCTAATTCTAGTGGTTGGCGACGATTTCGCGCAGCTTTAAGGCATGCATAGGCTTCCCATAAGGGGTGCAAAATGCTCTCAAAAAGAGGGGTTATTTTTTCATTTATATTACCTTCAATTGCCAATTGTACTTCTTGATAAGAAAGTTTGGCTCTTACACGAATCATAGTACGATGAAAACTATGTTTTCGTTTATTACCGTTTGCATCAAAAATCATACGAACGGCTAAAGCTGGTCTTTCTTTTCCTTCACGCAGAGAACATAAATCATGAGAAAGGCGTTCAGGTAACATTGGCACAACGGTATCGGGAAAATAAACAGAATTTCCACGTTTCAATGCTTCTTTATCTAAAGCGCTTCCTGTTTTGATATAATAAGAAACATCTGCAATGGCTACAATAATAATCCAACCATCATTATTTGCTGGATCCTTATCCTTGGTTGCATAAACTGCATCATCATGGTCTTTTGCATCTGGTGGATCAATTGTAATAAAGGGCAATTGTCGCCAATCTTCACGATTATCCATATTGGCAGCTTTGATATGTTTGGCTTGCTCAAGAACACTTTCAGGAAAAATATAAGGAATTCCTTTCGAAAGAAGCGCTATCATTGAGAGTGTTTTCTCACTCTTAATGTGCCCTAAAACATTCTTTATTTTTGCGCTCTTTAATCCGTAACCAGTATTTTTTTTTATTTCGACTTCAACGAGATCACCAATTTGAATCTTCATTTCTGGAGACATTTCAACAATGAGTTCATTGGTTTTGCGGTCTATAGGATCAAGGCGCCATTGATTATTTTCCAATTTTCGTACAATAGCAAATGCGCTTTTGGGAGATACATCAATTTTACGAATAATTCGTCCCGTATAAGGATAGCTTGAGCTTTCAGAATTTTTATTTCGAAAAACTTTTACAAGAATATGATCTCCAACACCAATATTACTTCTTGTTATGTGATGAAAAGAGTGTATTTCAATATTGGGCTTTGGAGAATCTTCCCATTCAAGAGGTTGTGCAATAAAACTTCCATCTTTATCACGTCCGCTAATTTTTACTAAAGAAACAGGGGGTAATTTTCCTTTGTTTATTGCTCTTTTGTGGTGTTCAGATATGAGATTTTGATCCTTTAACTCACGTAACATATCTCTAAGCCAGATACGAGAATCGCCTTTTAAGTTAAAAGCTTTAGCGATTTCTCGTTTACTTGAGTGGTTAGGATTCTCAATTATAAAGGAAAGGATTGCTTCCTTATTGGGAAAAGTTTTCCCCTTGAATGAAGAGAGATATTTTATGTTTTTTTCACCTTTAGCCAAAATTTATGTCTCTTTTATTTTTGCTTTTGTTTTAGAAGAAGCTCTTTTTGAAGTTGTTTTTTTACTCGATGCTTTAGCCGATATAAGTTCTAGTGCCTCTGGAAGTGTTACACTAATGGGATCTTTATCTTTTGGCAATGTTGCATTAATTTTACCCCAATTGACATAAGGACCATAACGCCCGTTGCGCACGGTAATGGTTCCTCCTTCGGGATGCTCTCCTAATGTTGCCAATGCTTCAGGTGTTGTTCTGCTTTGCCTGGTTTTGTTTTCTTGTTGTTCTGCTAATACTGTAACAGCACGATTGATACCAATATCAAAAACTTCATCTGCATGAAGAAGGCGCGCAGATTTTCCGTTATGGCTAAGATAGGGACCATATCGTCCAATCGTAGCCGTGATTGTTTTTCCAGTTTCAGGATGAATGCCAATTTCACGGGGAAGGGATAGTAAAGCCAAGGCTTTATCAAGGGTTACATTTTCTGCCTGCCATTCTTTTGGTAATCCTGCACGCTTAACTTCTTTGCTTTCACCAAGTTGAATATAGGGACCAAACCGGCCATTACGAAGAGAGATCTCTTTTCCTGTTTCAGGGTCAATACCAAGTATAACAGGTTCATCATTGCGTACAGCTTCATTCTCTTCTCCAGTATCTGTACCAAGTTGGCGTGTGTATTTACATTCGGGATAATTGGAACAGCCAACAAAAGCACCATAACGCCCAAGTTTTAATGATAATTGACCATTTTTACAAAGAGGACAGGAACGTACATCACTTCCATCTTCGCGTTCAGGAAAGGCGAGAGGTGCTAATGTTACATTTAAAGCATCAAGAACATTGGTTATACGGAGTTCTTGGATATTGATAATAGATGCATTAAATCCATCCCAAAAATCTCGCAATACGTCTTTCCAAGAAAGTTTGCCATCAGAGATAAGATCCAGCTTTTCTTCAAGATCTGCTGTGAAACCATATTCTACATAGCGATTAAAAAAATTTTCAAGAAAGGCTGTAACAATACGTCCTTTGGCATCGGGAATAAGCTTTCGTTTATCAATGACAATATATCCACGGTCACACAATGTCGCCAATGTGGATGCATAAGTTGAAGGACGACCAATTCCTAACTCCTCAAGCTTTTTAATTAATGAAGCTTCAGAATAACGAGCAGGGGGCTCTGTGGTATGTTGTACAGATTCAACTTTTTCTTTTGTAAGTGCTTCACCAGTGTTTATTTGTGGTAAACGTGTTGTTTCATTTTCTTCATTATTTTCTTCGTCTCGTTGATCCGTGTAGACGGAAATAAAGCCATCAAAGCGAACAACAGATCCTGTTGCCCGTAGATTTGCACAGTTTTCTCCTGTCTGTGCTTCAATTTCAACAGTTGTACGTTCAATTTCAGCAGAGCGCATTTGGCTGGCAATAGCACGCTTCCATATCAGCTCATAGAGCTTTGCTTGATCGCTATCGAGAAAATTACGGACTTGACTAGGATTGCGTTGAAAATCTGTTGGACGGATCGCTTCGTGTGCTTCCTGTGCATTTTTTGCCTTTGTTGAATAAAAACGTGGTTTTTCAGGAATATAGTCTTTTCCGAAAGTTTCATGAATAACTTTTCGTGCTGAATCAATAGCCTCTGGTGCTATCTGCACACCATCGGTACGCATATAAGTAATAAGCCCTGCCGTTTCACCATTAATTTCAATGCCTTCATAAAGCTTTTGGGCAATTTGCATAGTGCGAGAAGCTGAAAAACCTAGTTTTGAAGAAGCTGCTTGTTGTAGTGTAGAGGTCGTAAATGGAGGAAAAGGATTTCTCTTTGTAGGTTTTGCTTCAACACTGAGTGTATGATATTGCGCTTTCTCCAGCATAAAGCGAATTTGGTCTGCTTGTTCTTGAGATTGAATATCAAGCTTGCCTATTTTTCTTTGATTAAACATTGTCAATCTTGCTTGGAAACTATCATTTCGGATGGTTTTTAACTGTGTTGTAATGGACCAATAATCTTCTTTGATAAAATGTTCTATTTCTGATTCACGATCACAAATAATACGCAAAGCAACCGATTGAACGCGTCCTGCTGAACGCGCACCAGGGAGTTTACGCCATAAAACAGGTGAAAGTGTAAAACCAACGAGATAATCGAGAGCACGACGTGCAAGATAAGCATCGACAAGGGATGTATCAATATCACGTGGATTATTCATAGCATCAAGCACAGACTTTTTGGTGATGGCATTGAAGACAACTCTTTTAATAGGTTTATCTTTTAAAACTTTTTTTTGACGAAGAACATCCAGAATATGCCATGAAATAGCTTCCCCTTCACGATCAGGGTCTGTTGCTAATATAAGGCTATCAGCTTCTTTAACGGCTTTTGCTATTTCATTTAAACGTTTAGCGGCAGCAGAATCTATATCCCATTTCATAGAAAAATCTTGATCCGGTAAAACAGAACCATCTTTTGCAGGCAAATCACGAACATGTCCAAATGATGCGACAACTTTGTATTGAGACCCAAGATATTTATTAATTGTTTTTGCTTTTGCTGGAGATTCAACGATAACGATATTCATAATTTTACCCAAATATTGAAATAAAAATTTTTTTATAAACGCCTTTTACGCGAATAGCTAATGCCAATTGCTTAAGAGCACATAAAAAAAATATTAGCCATATAAAAAACATGAATATTGTACAACTTATGATTGTCATTATTAGAGCACACCCTATATAGAATTACACGATTTATTTTCCACTGTTATTACAAAAACATACGGCGAAATACTAAGATAACGTCTATTGAGAGGTAGGAGGGGAAATGCTCAAGGATAGAGGATTATGTTTATAAATCATTTAAAAGTTATCCAATATATTACAGACATGTCAAAGCAAATGAATCAGATGGCGCGTCAGGCGCACAGTCCGCTTTTAGCATTGCTTTTGGATATGGTTGCCAAAGAAGGGCAAAGCATTATTAATAGTGCTGAGGCTCTTGGGGAAGATCAAGATTCGACAATGACACACAACCACCAGAGTGTCGAATAAGCTTTCCAGCAAGCTCGAGTTCTACCAACAAGAGGTAGAGAGTTGGAAGTGAAATACCTGAGTGGATACTGAGTGTGTCTAAATCGATTGGCGTTGTTGAAAGAGCGGAGAGAACTGCTGCACGTGCTGCATCATCATCTGCTAAAGAGAGATCGCTGTTTTTTTCATCTGCTAAATTAAAATTCTCCTTTTCAAGTTGTAAGGAGGATGGTTCCTCAAAAAAATTGAGTTGCGAATTTGGAAGCGGTGAAATTAATGGCGTAAGTGTTTCTATAATGTCAGAAGGATGTGTGGTGAGTAGAGCACCGTCTTTGATAAGATTGTTTGTACCAACAGATCTTGGATCAAGTGGAGAACCGGGAATGGCAAAAATTAGCCGTCCCATTTCAGCTGCTTGACGTGCGGTAATTAAGGACCCTGAGCGCAGGGCTGCCTCTACAACCAAGAGACCAAGTGATAGAGCTGCAATAATACGGTTTCTTCTTGGAAAATCGATAGCACGCGGCTTCCAAGAAATGGGCATTTCGCTGATAATGGCTCCACCGTTGGCAATAATATCTTCATGCAACTTTTTATTTTCAGGAGGATAGATATGATCAATTCCTCCCGCCATGACTGCAACAGTTCCTGTTTTTAAACTTGCTTGATGCGCAACGCTATCAATTCCACGAGCGAGCCCAGAAATTGTTACAAAGTCTGCTTCTCCGAGAAAACGCGCAAATTGAGCTGTAAGCTTTTTTCCCGCAGCTGAAGCATTTCGAGAACCTATAATTCCAATAGAAGTTTTTTGAAAAATTGAAACATTACCTTTGATAGCAATAAGCGGCAGGGGGGCTTCTGTAACCTTAAGAAAAGCTGGATAATCTGGTTCTCCCATACCAATAAACCGGACACCTAATCTTTCAGCTTCTTGCATTTCTTTTTCTGCATCTTCTAAGCTTGCTATTTTAATAGATACAGAACCACCCCCTTTTCTACTAAGCTCTGGCAGCGCTGCCAGAGCATTTTCTGCTGTTTTATAATGATCAATGAGATTGCGAAAACTAACAGCTCCAATATTTTCACTGCGCAATAACCGTAACCAGCTTAGACGTTGACGATCAGTAAGCAGGATTCCTTTATTTATCTCCGTGTTGCGTACCAATCTTACTTTCTTCCCCAATTAATAATCTACCGATATTTGCAGAATGTTTTATAAACACAAATACGCTCATCACAATCAGCATACAATAGAAATAAGAAGCGGAAAAATAAAAAACAAATATCGGTGTGATCGTAACAGCAATAAGCGCAGATAATGAAGAATAACGCATGAGGAGAAAAATCGCACTCCATACAATAATAAAAATAATTGCTGCAGGCCAATAGATTCCTAAGCAGACTCCTAGATAGGTAGCAACACCTTTGCCACCTTTAAATTTAAGCCATACGGGGAAAAGATGTCCTAAGAAAACAAAAAAGCCTGCTAGAGAAATAAGGATACTATTGTCTAGCGGATCACTAAAAAACTTTATAACGAAAACAACGATAGTTCCTTTCAACATATCACAAAGAAGTGTTAGAGCAGCAAGCTTTTTATTTCCTGTTCGTAAAACATTTGTTGCTCCAATATTGCCGGAACCGATTGTTCTTATATCACCAATTTTGAACAATTTCGTAAAAAGAAGCCCAAATGGAATCGAGCCAATGAGATAAGATATGAGGAAAATAAACCATGGAGTGGATTGAAAAAATATTTCTGCTTCATTCATTAAGAATCTCATTAAATTTGTTGATCAAGTTTAAAAACGTTTTTCCCTTTCACAAAGGTCTGGAGCACGCGTCCTTGAAAACGTGCATTCTCAAAAGGGGTATTTTTTGAACGTGAATAGAGCTTCTCTTTCGAAACAACCCATGGTTCTTCAAGATCAACCACAATAAGGTCTGCATGAGCCCCTTTTTTGAGTGTTCCTGCATTGAGTCCAAAGAGCTTTGCAGGCGCCGTTGACAAAAGTTCCGTTATCCGTAGAAGAGATAGGCTCTCATTATGATAAAGACGTAAGGCTGCGCTCAATAAGGTCTCCATACCAATAGCGCCAATTGCCGCGTCATTAAATGGTAAATGTTTTGTGTCGATACTCTGAGGATCATGAGAAGAGACAATAACATCTATAATCCCATCCTTTATTGCTTCAATCATTGCTACACGGTCTTCTTCTGTACGCAATGGGGGCATTAAGCGAAAAGAAGTGCGATATTGTCCAATGTCATTTTCATTGAAAGATAAATGATTAATAGATACACCCGCTGAAATTTTCTCACTGCGTTTTTTACCTAAACGAAGTGCATCAGCAGAGAGTGCTGTCGATATTTGAGCGGCATGATAGCGTGTTTGCGTTAATGCTGCTAAACGTAGATCTCTTTCAAGTGGGATAACTTCTGCTTCGCGAGGGATGCCAGAAAGACCAAGCCAACTGGCAAGCAGTCCTTCATTCATCACACCTTGCCCTGTAAGATCTTTATCTTGCGTTTCATGCATCAATGGAACATCAAAATCGCGTGCATAAGTCATTGCACGCCGCATAACAGATGAATTTTGAAGTGTTTTTTTTCCTTCACTAAAGGCAACGGCTCCAGCATCTTTGAGCAAACCAAATTCGGTTATTTCTTGTCCGTTGAAACCTTGTGTGATTGAAGCAACGGGATAAATATTGACCAATGACATTTCCTGTGCTGTATGCGTAATAAATTTAACGAGTGCTACATTATCAATAACTGGATGCGTGTTTGGCATCATAAGAAAGGAAGTAATACCACCTGCTGCGGCCGCGTAACTTGCTGATGTAATTGTTTCACAATGTTCATTCCCTAATTCTTCAACAAAAACGCGCGCATCAACAAGTCCAGGGAGAATTGCTTTGTTTTGTGCGTTAATAACTTCTGCTTCTTCAGGGAATCCCTGATTCAGAGCTTCTTTTCCAGCGGCTATAATTCGTCCATTTTCAACAATAACTGTACCAATTTCATCGATTGCGCGCGAAGGATCAATAATACGAGCATTTTGAAAAACAACTGGTTTTATCATTTTTTTTCTCCACTGATCTTTGCGCGTGAATCTAATAGAGCCTCCATGACAGCCATACGCACTGCAATTCCCATTTCTACTTGCGTATGAATCATACTTTGTGGTCCATCTGCTATATCGGATGCAATCTCTACACCACGGTTTATTGGGCCAGGGTGCAGAATAATAGAATCATTTTTGGCATAGGCTAAATTTTCTTTATGTAAGCCAAAATAATGGAAATATTCACGCGTAGAAGGAATAAAAGAGCCTGTCATCCGTTCATGCTGTAAGCGCAACATCATGATAACGTCAGCATTTTTAAGACCTTCTTTCATCGTGTTAAAAACCTCAACACTCATATGAGCGATTTCTGCGGGTAAGAGTGTTGAGGGAGCAACAGCACGAACACGAGCACCCAAAGCATTGAGACACAGGATATTGGAACGGGCAACACGTGAGTGTAAGATATCTCCGCAAATCGCAACAGTTAATCCTTCAATACGACCTTTTGCCCTTTTAATGGTTAGAGCATCTAATAAAGCTTGGGTTGGATGTTCATGAGCACCATCACCTGCATTAATAACACAACAATCAACTTTTTGCGCTAATAAAGCTGCCGCTCCTGCACTGTTATGGCGAAAAACCAGTATATCTGGCTTCATCGCATTGAGAGTTATAGCTGTATCAAGTAATGTTTCTCCTTTTTTTACAGATGAGTTGCCGATCGCAAGACTCATCACGTGTGCACCTAGCCTTTTACCCGCTAATTCAAAAGAAGATTGTGTTCGCGTAGAGGCTTCAAAAAAGAGATTAATTTGAGTCCGTCCATGCAAAGTAGATTTTATTTTATCAATTTTGTTAGAAAGGATAACATTTGCTTCTGCACGATCAAGCAATGTATTAAGATCTTGTACACTCAGATCTTTAATAGCTAAAAGATGTTGATGAGGGAAAAGTGGAAAAAAAATATTTTGCATCATAGCATTCTTCTTTATCTCTCTCTAAACAGGTTAAACAAGCATTTGTTTGAATATGATAAATGTTTCTTAACTCTAAAAAGACAAATAGTCTATGATATGAATGATTTGAATGTAGGAATATACCTATGAGTGCTGTATCTGCGCAAAATACTCGTCGAAAAAATACATTTCTTAGCGATACGCTTATGTTTCGTATTGCTTCTACTTTGCCTAAGTTTTTGTTAGCAAGTTTTGAAGAAATAGGGGATTTTGCCGCGAGTCGAGAAGCATGGAAACTTTCTTGCTTAGCGAATCATTATAAGCCTTTACTATGCTATAATGATGAATGGGGGCAACCAACAGAAAGATTAGAGATCCATTCTTCCTATCAAGCTCTTCAACAATATTCTAGACAAGCAGGTTTGGTTACCTCGCTTTGGGAAAATACGAGCTCAGAAAATGGAGTACGCTATCAAGCGCGTGCGATTCGTTTAGCTTTATCTGCTGGTTTAGAAACAGGACATTTGAATGAAGTTATCATAACGAGTGCAGCTATTGCTGTTTTAATTAGTGATATTGAGCTCTTCAAAAAATGGCAAAATGTACTTTTATCACGCCAATATGATTCCTCATCAAAGCCTATTCATCATAAAAAGGCTGCTTCTCTAACTTGTGCATTTGACGATATTGAAAAATACGCTTTCAATTTTCCAAGTGTTAAGAAAATTTCTTTCGATGAAAGTATGGAACGTGATCTATATCGTTTAAATGTTGTAAAAACCAACGTTATTAATCCTACCGCTGACGGATATCTTGTTAGTGCAGATTTAGATGGTCATTTAAGTTGTTTTTTTATTCCACGCATACAAGAAAATGGCGCATTAAATGGATCTATATCGATTCGTCATTTAATTCAGCGATCTGGAGAACTTTTAACACCAGAGGGGGTTGTCGACTTCCAAGGCAGTTATGGCTGGCTTTTGGGAAATGCTGGAGAAGGGCTTAAAGTTATGAAAGATATCGAGACGATGATGCGTTTCGATCAATCTGTCATATCGGCAGGTGTTTTACGAGCGGCTCTTCAATTTGGTATGGATTTTTTCCGGAAAAAAATGCCCAATCAGCCGTTACCTCCACTGACAGAACGTATTTTTGCAGATATTGCATTAGATATAGCTGCCTCACAAGCATTGGTTTTGCGTTTAGCGAGAGCATTTGACAATGCAGCAAATGACCGTTCTGAAGCAGCTTTTGCCCGCATTATGACACCTATTATTGCTTATCATGTAAGTCAATTGGTTGTGCCTATTATTGGTGAAATTATTGCACAACTTGGTATTGAAAGTTTTATAGAGAATAATCCATTATCACAAATGTTGCATAATGGGCCTGCGCGAATTGTGAGAAATAGTTCTGCTAATCAATTGGTAAAGGATGCCATTCTTATTGCTGAAAAAGCACCGGGATTGTTTCAGAAATTGTTGGAAAAAATTGCTCTTGATATTGGACCAGCGGGACCCCGAGCAATTGAAATTATTAAGTCAGCAGGTGATATGGCATCAGCAAATGAAGGTGCAGGAAGATTTTTTGTTGAACAAGTAGCTTATGCAGCAGCAGCAGCAGCATTACGTTCTACAGACATAGAACATGTTGCGAATGCCTATATGGAAAGCCGCCTTGGGGGACAATGGAGATCTTCTTACGGGATGCTCATTGCACGGTATAATGCAGGGCATTTGCTCAATGTCCTCTATCCTTTCATATGATGAAAGTTTTGAATTCTATTGAGAGCACCTTGCAATATAAAAGCGGCGGCTGCCGAATCAATACGGCTTGCTCTTTTAGCGCGCGATACATTCATTTCTAAAAGAGACCGTTCCGCAGCAATTGTTGATAAACGTTCGTCCCAAAAAACAAATGGAATTTTTGTATAAGCTTTCATATTGCTCACAAAAGCTCTGGTTGCTTGAACACGAGAGCCACTGCTTCCATTCATGTTAAGAGGTAAGCCAATGATAATAACGCCTACATTTTCACGGTCAAAAATTTTAATAAGTGTGTAAGCATCTTCTGTAAATTTTTTTCGCTGTAGTACAGGACGCGGATTTGAGACAGTCAGCCCCATATCAGAAATCGCAATTCCGATAGTTTTTGTCCCTAAATCTAAGCCTGCTATTGTTTGTCTAGGCAAAAGATGTTTTATAACTTCATCTATATTAATAACAGTCATAAAGGTATAATACGTTTTTTAATGTTTCAGATCTATAGTTATATTCTTTATTCATGTTATCTAATATTCTTGCACTTACAAGTGCAGCCTTGTATAGCCAGAATAAAGATCAATAAATAAACAAAAAAGCAGAAAGGCGTAAAGAGTATGTCTGTTGATCAAGAGACAGTCAAGCGGATAGCACATTTAGCAAGGATTGCCCTCCACGATGATGAGATAGAACCTGTGACAAAAAAATTCAATGCTATTTTAGGTTTTGTAGAGCAATTGAATGAAGTTGATGTCAGTGGAGTTGAGCCATTAACATCTGTGATGCCGATGACTCTACGAATGCGTGAAGATAGTGTGACAGATGGCGATAAAGCAGCAGATATTGTAGCCAATGCCCCTGTTACAGAAGAAAATTTTTTTCTTGTCTCAAAAATTGTTGAGTAACTTTTTATATTTTTGAAATTTGAGAACCAATATGACTGATTTAACAACTCTCACAATTGCGCAAGCTCGTGATGCTCTAACAAAGAAAAATCTCAAAGCAATAGAATTAACGGAAGCTTATTTACAAGCAATAGAGTTGGCGAATCCAACTTTGAATGCTTATGTAACAATAACAGCAGAACAGGCAATGAAAATGGCTGCTGAATCAGACAGTCGCTTAGCGAAAGGGCAGGGAGGGCTTTTGGAAGGAATTCCCTTGGGGATTAAAGATCTTTTTGCAACCTATGGTGTTCATACTCAAGCCTGTTCAAATATCCTTGATGGTTTTAAACCTCACTATGAATCAACTGTCACGGCTAATTTATGGCAAGATGGTGCTGTGATGTTAGGAAAACTTAATATGGATGAGTTTGCTATGGGCTCGTCCAACGAAACATCATATTATGGTCCCGTTATTAGTCCATGGAGAAAAAAAGGCTCAAATGAAAAACTCGTACCCGGTGGTTCTTCGGGGGGATCCGCAGCCGCTGTTGCTGCACAAATTTGTGCTGGTGCAACTGCAACCGATACAGGTGGCTCAATACGTCAACCAGCAGCTTTTACTGGAACTGTAGGAATAAAGCCAACTTATGGACGTTGTTCGCGATGGGGCGTTGTCGCGTTTGCTTCATCTCTTGATCAAGCTGGACCTGTTGCTAGAGATGTTCGTGATTGTGCTATCTTACTCAGATCAATGGCCTCTTTTGATGAAAAAGATTCTACTTCCGTCAATTTACCAGTTCCTGATTATGAAAGTTATCTTGGTCAATCAATCAAAGGAATGAAAATCGGTATTCCAAAAGAATATCATGTGGATGGAATGTCTCCAGAAATTATTGAGCTTTGGCAAAAAGGAATAAATTGGTTAAAAGAAGCAGGTGCTGAGATTAAAGATATTTCTTTGCCCCATACAAAATATGCTCTACCTTCTTATTACATTATAGCTCCTGCAGAAGCCTCTTCTAATTTAGCGCGTTATGATGGTGTGCGTTTTGGTTTGCGCATGCCTGGGAAAGACATCATTGAGATGTATGAAAATACGCGTTCTGTTGGTTTTGGTGATGAAGTCAAACGGCGCATTCTGGTTGGGACTTATGTTCTTTCATCAGGTTATTATGATGCCTGTTATTTAAGAGCTCAAAAAGTAAGAACACTCGTAAAACGTGATTTTGATCAATGTTTTGCTTCAGGCATTGATGCTATTTTGACACCAGCAACACCAACATCTGCTTTTGGTATTGCTGATGAAAAAATAAAAAATGATGCTGTAGCAATGTATCTTAATGATATTTTTACTGTACCAGTTAATATGGCTGGATTACCAGGAATTTCTGTTCCTGCTGGTCTGTCATCAAATGGTTTACCTCTAGGATTGCAATTGATTGGTAAACCTTTTTCTGAAGAAGTCATTTTTCAGATAGCGCACATTATTGAACAAGAAGCAGGAATATTCAGTGCAGAAAAATGGTGGATGTAATAGTCAAAATTCACAAAGGAGCATTTCTCATACTTAATGAGAAATGCTTTTTTAAATGGTGGAGGGATGAGCTCTATTTCCTTAATTCGTAGTCTTACCCACCAAGATAGGCTTCTTTAACACGCGAATCAGAGAGCATAGTTTTTCCTTCACCGTGAAATAAAATATGTCCTACCTCTAAAATATAAGCATAGTCAGCTATGGAAAGTGCAGCAAATGCATTTTGTTCAATAAGAAGAACAGTTTTCCCCATATCATTAATTTTTCGAATAATCGAAAAAATTTCTCGAACGAGAAGTGGTGCTAACCCCAACGAGGGTTCATCTAATATGACCATATCAGGATTGCTCATGAGTGCACGGCCCACAGCAACCATCTGTTGTTCACCACCTGACATTGTTCCTCCCAACTGTTTTGTTCTTTCACGTAGGCGCGGAAAAAGGTCAAATATCCATTCAATATCACGGGAAATTCCCTGCTTATCGTGACGAATATAAGCGCCTAGATGAAGATTCTCTAAAACAGTGAGATGGGGCATGATACGTCGTCCTTCAGGGCTTAGAGCAATCCCTAATCGCAAAATCTCTTCTGGTGATTTTTTAATAATAGATTTGCCATTATAGGTAATTTCTCCATAAACAGAGCGATTAAGCCCTGTAATAGAACGTACAATACTGCTTTTTCCTGCACCATTGGCTCCAATTAAAGTGACAATACTGCCCCGCTTTATGGACATAGAAAGATTTTGGACAGCTTTAATGGCGCCATAATGAACGTAAAGATTTTTTATTTTAAGAATATCCATAAACATCTCCGCCAAGATAAGCTTCAATAACTTTAGGGTTATTACGAATTTCATCTGGTGTACCACTGGCAATGCAACAGCCATATTCCATAACCAAAATATGTTGGCAAAGCCCCATAACCACTTTCATATCGTGCTCAATAAGAAGAATTGTAAGATCAAAGTCTTTTTGCACTTTTGCTATGAACTTTCTAAGATCTTCACTTTCTTGTGGATTCATGCCAGCAACAGGTTCATCAAGAAGAAGCAATTTGGGCTTTGTGGCTAACGCACGTGCAATTTCTAGACGTCGTTGCACACCATAAGGTAAAGCTGTTGCCGATTGATTGGCAAGATGATCAAGTTGTAGCTGTTCAAGGAGCTCCAAGGAATTTTTATAAACTTCCTTCTTTTCTTTTATTGCTTTTGAAAAAAAGAGAGCTGAAGAAAACCAAGGATATTTTTGTCGAACATGCGCTCCTACCATAACATTCTGCAAAACCGTTAACCCTGAGAAAAGACGAATATTTTGAAATGTTCTGGCAATATGGCTTCTACAGATAATATAAGGAGACGCTCCAGAAATTTTTTTCTCATCAAAAAGAATGATGCCGCTTGTAGGAGCATAAAATCCAGAAATCATATTGAAAACTGTTGTTTTTCCAGCACCATTGGGACCAATTAATCCAGTAATACTTCCTCGTTTAATTGCCATATTAACATTATTTACAGCAACTAATCCGCCAAAACGCATTACAATATTATTGAGTGAAAGGATATTGTCGTTCATAGCTTTCCCTCAGTATTAGAAAGCTTTTTGCGTGTCAAAAAGCTATAAATTCCATTCCATGAAAATTCTCGTTGTCCCATTAACCCTTTTCTCCAAAACAAGATAATTACCAGCAATAAAAGAGAAAAAACAACCATACGAAGCCCTGGGGTTTCTGGAATATGTATAAAACCTAAGTCAAATGGACTTTCAATAATACGAAGCCATTCAAGCATGACTGTAATAATAATGCTGCCAATAATGCTCCCTGTAATTGAACCGAGACCACCAGCAACAACAATCATTAAAATATTAAAAGTCAGAAGAAAATTAAACATTTTTGGATCAATGGTTGAAATAAGAGCCGCCATTAATGCGCCACCTATACCTGCAAAAAATGCTCCAACAGTAAAGGAAAAACTACGGTAGAAAAAAGCATTAATTCCCATAGTTTTCGCAGCTATTTCATCATCACGAATAGCACGTAATACGTTACCAGTATTACTTTGCAGTAAGAGGACAATAAAGAGAACTGTAAATGCTAGCCAACCATAGTTCCACCATAATGTTGCATTTTGAGGTATTCCTTTGATTCCCAAAGAGCCATTTGTGAGCGATGTTGCGTTCGTAATGACAATGCGAATAATTTCCGCAAAACCTAATGTTGCAATTCCAAGATAATCGCCACCAAGACGCAATATTGGTAAAGCAATTAATAAACCTATAACAGCAGCACACAAACCACTTACGACAACAGCGATAAAAAAAGGTAACTGCAAATGATATAATGGTTCAGCAATAGGCTCAAGAATCCACATCATTTCTTTTTGTTCAGGGGAAAGAAGTAAAATTGCGCAAACATAAGCACCAATAGCCATAAATCCAGCATGTCCAAGAGAAAACATACCTGTGAAACCGTAAATCAAATTAAGCGAAATTGCCAATATCGCATTAATAGCAATCAGATTGATGATACGAAGCGTATAGTCATTAAAATGGCTATCAGCATAAAATAAAAAACCTATGAGAACTAAAACACTTATACACGATAAAACAGTTGTCGCTGACTTTGCCATTAGATTTTCTCCTGATTTCTTTTACCCATTAATCCTGTGGGCAATATCAATAGAATCAGAATCAATAAAATGAAAGCGAAGGCATCTCGATATCCAGATAGCGCGGGGAAAAATGCGATAATCATAATTTCAATAAACCCTAATAACAATCCTCCCAACATTGCTCCTGGTATCGAACCAATACCTCCGATAACAGCAGCAATAAATGCTTTGAGACCAGGAAGAACACCCATATAAGGCTGAATTTGAGGATAACGTAAAGACCACATAATGCCTGCTATGGCGGCAAGAGCTGAGCCTATTCCAAATGTAAACGCAATAACTTTATTGACAGACACACCCATCAAACGTGTTGTTTCAATATCATGGGAGATTGCGCGCATAGCAAGACCCGGTTTTGTTTTATGGATAATCCATAATAGTAATAAAATAAGAATTAATGACACAAAGGGAACGATCAGAGACATGGGAGCAATTCTGATGATACCATCTGCTCCTGATCCTAGATGCCATAAAAATGGTGTTACAAGAAAGTCTGGCTGTTGTACACCTTTCGGAACACCACTAAAGAGTACAGTAGCAAGATTTTCAATAAAAAAAGAAACACCAATTGCACCGATAAGTGCCGAAATACGCGGAGCATGGCGTAGAGGTTTATAAGCAAATTGATCAACAGCAACACCCACAGCACTTGTAATAAAAATGGAAAAACAAAGAGCTAAAACCCAAATCGGTGTAAAGTCTTGCGGGGAAATTTTAAAATAATAAACAAATCCTAGCGCAAGAATTAAAAAAGCAGCAATCCAATAAATTGGAGGACGCCTTTTAAAGCCTATAAAGACCGAATAATAAACAAGAGCAGCAAAAAACAAAAGAAGAAAAGCTGCCCAAGCAGGCATAAAGCCAATTGTGGAAAAGAAAACAAAATATGCTCCCAGCATAAAGATATCACCGTGAGCAAAATTAATGAGTCTCAGTATACCGTAGACCATGGTGTAGCCAATAGCAATAAGCCCATAAAGAGATCCCAATGCCAGTGCATTAAAAAAGTACTGGATGAACATTTCAGTGCTCATCTCTCATCCTTCCACATTTGTTAATTTACATAGGACAATAAGAAATTTCTAAATTTTTGGTTGAGAAAAAGATCCTCAACCAATTCTTGCATTTTAATAAGTACAACTTTTTAATTAAAAAGCAGGTTTAACTTCTTCTAAATAAACACGTTTTCCATCCTGTATTTTAATGATACCAATAGGAATTTTAGGATTATGATTTTCATCCATTGACATATCCCCAAAGGGGGTAGGAAAGTCTTTTAATTGGCTAAGTGCGATAGTAATTTTTTCACGATCAGTGCTACCAGCATTTTCAATAGCCTTCATGAACATCATATAACTCGTGTATCCCAAAACAGAATTGATATTTGGCTCTTTGTCTGGGTAAGCTTTTTTCCATTCTTTTGTGAATTCTTGCGCAGCTACTGACATATTTGGCATATCCTCACTATAGGGAAGTGTCGTATGTAAGAAACCTTCTGCAGCTTTTCCTGCAATCGTAATGGTTTCTGGATTATCCATAGCATCTCCACCCATAATTTGAAACTTAGCCCCTAATTCTCGTGCTTGTTTCATGATGATAGCACCTTCAGAAAAGTAAGATGGAATGAATAAGATATCAGGTTTCTGGGCGATAATTTGCGTGAGAACAGCTGAAAAGTCCTGATCTCCAGAATTATAATTTAAATTTGAGATAACTTCACCACCTAATTTTTTGAAAGCACGCGTAAAATAACTTGCAAGACCAATAGCATAATCGCTTGAAATATCTTTAAGGATAGCAGCCTTTTTTGCGTGTAAAGTTTGGCTTACATAAGTTGCGATTCCTACTCCTTGATAGGAATCAATAAAGCAAGCACGAAAGTAATATTTTTTACCCTGTGTAACAAGGGGACTTGTTGAGGACGTTGCAATGGTTGGAGTCTTTGCCTTTTCAGATATTTCACCACCTGCTAACGAAAGTGAAGAACCATAGCTACCAATGATTCCACTCACTTTTTCACTTGCTGTTAAACGCATAACAGCATTAGCCGCTTCTACTTTATCAGATTTATTATCAATAATAACAAGTTCCACTTTACGTCCTAAAATTTCTGGAACTTTTTTATGGGCTAATTCTATACCTCTAATTTCAAGCTGACCTCCAAATGCATTTTGACCACTTAATGGAAGATAAACACCAATCTTAATAGGTTCACTCGCATAAACATTTGCTGTAAATGCCATAAATGCTGCGATTATCGTAAGGATTTTCTTCAATTGCATTGCGCATTTTCCTTAATTGAATTGTCGTTTTTTCACCTTATATTGAACTTCTTCATCATGCAAGTTACACATTAATCAAAATATCATTATGTAAAAAAACTTTTATATGACCTCTTTTGTAGGGCACTCCTTGTAAGGTATGTAAAGTGTACAATCAAATAGTTTTATAAATATTCATGTTGATATTCTCTGACATTAACATAGAAGATACGACAATGTGGGGAAATCTTATCTTGGGGCTTGCGTGTTGATACAAGAGCAATGTTTACTTAAACCTAGAGAATCAATATCGTACAATTTATAAGCTACAGGATCACGTTATTATGACGAGTAAGGATGCATTAAAGGATTGTTCCCCATCTGAGGATAGTATAGGTGCTTGCGGGGAGATTATCGAAATCAGTGGTGTCATTAAGTGGTTTGATGGTAGTAAGGGGTATGGATTTATTGTACCTGATTTACCTCATTTTCCCGATATATTATTGCATGTTACGGTAATGCGAAGAGATGGTTTTCAAACAGCTTTAGAGGGAGCTAAAGTCATTTGTGCTGTGGAAAAAACTGAACGAGGGTTAAAGTGCGTTCAGGTGAAATCCATAGATTGTTCTTCAGCAATTCATCCATCAGAAGTTCCTGCCCGTACCCATGTTGTTGTTACTCCAGAAAGTGGACTAGAACGAGCAATTGTTAAATGGTTTAATCGTGACAAAGGATACGGTTTTCTTAGCCGTGGGCAAGGAACAGAAGATATTTTTATTCATATGGAAACATTGCGCCGTTTTGGTTTAGCAGAGCTTCGTTCTGGCCAAGTTGTTCTTGTACGTTTTGGTAAAGGAGAAAAAGGTTTAATGACAGCAGAGATTTATCCGGACATAGGCATTCCTTTAGCTACGCATTGAATTTCACGAGTGAAATCAGTATGTTTTCTATATTTTTAAAGATGGTTATTCCGTAAATTGCTATAGAGGTAGATTTTTAAAGAAAATATGGCTCTCGTGAATCCATAAACCAAATGAAGAAAATTTCGCATATTACGTTGAAAGAAACTAGAAAATAACAAGGAAGCAATCCTCTTTTTTTTTGACTTTTAAACTCTGGTACCTTTTATTTTAGAAACAAAATTTAAAATTTTTCTGTGGTGGAGACAAGAATGTTAAAGCCTTTTAAAAAGGGGCGTATTGTTTTATTGGTGATGCTTTTTATGTTAGATATGCGTGTTGTTGTAGCAAAGGAGCCCATAGAGATTCCTGTGCATCCAATTCCTTTAGAAATACATACAAAGCAAGGTTCGGTTTTTTATAAGGTAGAGATTGCTTTTACGCCATCTCAAGCAGCAGCTGGTTTAATGTATCGAACTGATTTTCCACGCGATCGTGCAATGCTCTTTAAGCAGCTAAAAAGTTCTCGATCGGGAGATGAGCAGAAAATTTTTATGTGGATGGCAAATACGCCTTTACCTTTAGATATGATTTTCTTAAACTCTGAGGGAATTATTGTATCGATTATTGAAAATACTTCGCCACTTTCAACAAATACCATTTCATCAGAAGTTCCTGCAGCTTTTGCACTTGAAATTAACGCTGGTGAAGTTTCTAAAAAAAAGATACAAAAAGGACAACGTGTTATTCATCCTGTACTTTGTGGAAAGTGCAATAAAAAATGACCGCTGAAGATATTCGTTTTTTTGAATATAATGGTTTGCGATTTGCTTATCGAGAAGAAGGACAAGGCGCTCCTGTTTTGTTGATCCATGGTTTTGGATCTTCTGCACGGGTGAATTGGTATGCAACAGGTTGGTTTCGTATTCTCACGGAAGCAGGATATCGTGTTATTGCTCTTGATAATCGCGGTCACGGAGATTCAGTTAAAAGTTATGATCCTGTCTTTTATACACCTCAAGCTATGGCTGGCGACGCAGTAAAGTTACTGCAGCATTTAGAGTTATCTAAAGCCCATGTTATGGGATATTCTATGGGGGCTCGTATTAGTGCTTTCATGGCTCTTTTGCATCCAACATATGTACACAGTGTTATTTTTGGTGGTTTAGGTATTGGTATGGTGACGGGAGCAGGAAATTGGGAGCCTGTTGCTGAGGCCCTTTTAGCAGAAGATATTTCCACTATTACCAATACGCGCGGTTTAATGTTCCGTAAATTTGCAGATCAAACGAAAAGCGATAGGCGTGCTCTTGCTGCTTGTATCATTACATCAAAACAGGAGTTAACGGCGTCTGAAGTTTACAAAATCAAACAACCAGCACTTGTTGCCGTTGGTTCATTAGATGAAATTGGCGGTGATGCAGAGCCATTGGCAGCCTTGTTGCCTTGTGGTGAAGCTTTATCAATTCCTGATCGAGATCATATGCTTGCTGTAGGCGATAAAGTTTATAAAAAAGGCGTTATCGATTTTCTTTCTCGTTATCCTATAAAATAAGAACTCTTCATAGCTTTTAGAATTTACAGAAATACCCAATATTTTTATTTCGTATAAATTGAAAAAAGCTTATTAAAAAATCCTTCTGTTATGACGTAAGTTTTTATAAAAAATGAAAAGAAAAATAAACTCTTATTAGCTTATTTTGTATATTTTCCAGAGAGGTAATTCTTCTAAGATTAGATAATTATACTTTAAAGGTTATTAAAAAGAATTATTTTCGAATGATGTAATAAATATTTTTTGCTAAAAAATGTAGTTTTAAATAAAAAAATATTTTTATTTGTATTTTTTATAAAATAAACAAAATTATAAATTATTGATCAATTTATTCTTACGAATATGCATTTTAAATACAGATGCTAAAATTGGAGATAAAGTAAAATTATTAAAAATATACAGTTTTTTTGCCATTTTTTAATCTATACGGGTATATTTAATAATGATAGACTCCTTTTGTAAACGTTCTTTATGAATGTATAAAGAACGTTGTGAATATATGTAATATTAAGTAAATATTCAGATTATGCTTTTTTACTGACTTTACAGAATCATAAGAGTGTCTTATTTGCACGACACGCAATTATTTTAATCGTTTCAAAAAAACAGGAGAGCATAGTGAATGCTGATGAAATAAAAAAACTTGATAATTATTTTAAAAATATATTCCAAAACTCAGCATTGCAAGTCAGAGCACGGCCTAAAAAGAGTGATTCTTGTGAGGTTTATATGGGAGATGAGTTTTTAGGCATTATCTATCGAGATGAAGATGAAGATGAGCTCTCCTATAATTTCTCAATGGCTATATTAGATATTGATTTAGAAAATTGATTCGTTATTCATAGTTGAATGAAGTCTTTTTTATCCCATAATATTTATATAAGTTTTAACGCTTTAAAACTCGTATGGTTATTTCGTGCAATAATAAGATGGTCATGGATAATAATGCCTAATGCATTTGCTGCATCTTTTAATCTATATGTCATTGTTATATCTGCATTAGAGGGGGTGGAATCGCCAGAAGGGTGATTGTGGACTAAGATAAGTCCTGATGCGGATAACTCTAAAGCTCGAGAAATAACTTCACGAGGATAAACAGGGGTATGATCAATGGTTCCAGTTTGTTGCACCTCATCAGCAAGTAAGCCGTTTTTCTTATCAAGAAACAAAATACGAAACTGTTCACGTGTTTCGTGAGCCATAACAGCTTTACAATACGCTAACACTTTATCCCATGATGAAAAAATATCGCGCTTAAACAATTGCGCACGAGCAAGACGTCCAGCAACATCTGAAATAATTTTTAAATCAACTGCAGTGGCGGGACCACATCCTGGAATTTCTTGAAGTCGGTGAATATCCGCTCCCAACACATCAGCTAATGAACCAAAACGCGCTATCAAATTTTTAGCTATGGGTTTTGTGTTTGCACGGGGTATTGTGCGAAAAAGCAATAATTCAAGATATTCATAATCTTCAATTGCATTTCCTTTTGACTTTAAATAGCGCTTCCGAAGACGTTCACGATGGCCTTGATAATGTTTATGAAGCTGTGCGTTTTTCTGAGGCTCTTCACTTTTTCTTTCTGATACTGGGGTGAGTGGAGAACTCGATGTTAATGCAAAGTGATTACTTTGAGTATCTTCCTTTTGATTTAATTTTTTAGCCATAACATCTCTACATTGCGTTAGGTATAGGAATTTGGAATATAAAAAATATTTTTAGGAGATTGTGTAAATATTTCATACCCTTCATTTGTAACACCAATTGTATGTTCATATTGTGCTGTCAGAGAGCGGTCACGGGTAACAGCAGTCCAACCGTCAGATAAAATCTTAACTTGTGGTTTACCAAGGTTAATCATAGGCTCAATTGTAAACATCATACCTTGTTTTAATTCAACTCCTTCTCCAGGATTTCCATAATGGAGAATATTGGGAGCATCATGAAAAAGCTGGCCGATACCATGTCCGCAAAAATCTCTCACAATTGAACAGCGTTCAGATTCTGCATACTGTTGAATGGCTGCCCCAATATCACCTGTCGTTGCTCCAGGCTTAACGACAGCGATTCCTTGCATAAGACTTTCATAGGTTATTTTTAGCAAGCGTTCTGCTGCACGCCTAATTTTTCCAACAGGATACATTCGACTTGAATCTCCATGCCAACCATCAAGGATAAAGGTTACATCAACATTTACAATATCACCTTCTTGCAAAGGTCTTTTATTGGGAATGCCATGGCAGACAACGTGATTGATAGATGTACAGCATGAATGGCTGTATCCATGATAATTTAAATCAGCAGGAAGTGCTCCTCGCTTAGCTCCAAAAATAAATACAAAATCATCTATTTCTTGCGTAGTAACGCCCGGCTTAATAATATCTGTAAGCGCATCAAGGCATTCTGCACCAATACGACCAACTTCACGCATTTTAGCAAAAGCATAATCATCGAAAATGCGGATTTTTCCATTAAATTTTAAAGGGATTTTATTATATTCGATATACTCAGTCATTGTTTCTTCTATTTTCTATTTTTACTCTCTGAATCGGAAAAATGCCTTCTACACTTACATGACACTTTACAGCATAACATTCTACTCCTGATTTTAATGCTAAATCAAACTTACGTCCATAGAGTGGATCAAGATCATGACAAATTGTAAAAGCTGAGCAATCTTCTCGTTGAATAATATAAAGCATAGCAGCTCGTTTTCCTTGTTGTACAACTCCTATGAGCTCATCAAGGTGACGTGCACCACGTTTTGTTTCGCTATCAGGAAATTCTGCTAATCCTTTCTGACGAATAAAATGAACATTTTTGACTTCTAGGTAACAATCAGGAAGAATGTCATCACGTAAAAGAAAGTCAATTCGTGATTGTGTCCCATAGCGTTGTTCTTTTAAAATTGTTTTATATCCATTTAATTCTGGTAGTAATCCGTTTTGAATTGCTTCTAACGCAAGTTTATTGGGTAAAGAAGTATTAATACCAACCAAAGTATTATCGGCTTCAATAATTTCTAATTGATAGGCATATTTTCGTTTGATGTTGTTATGATAAGAAAGCCAAATATTGGTGTTGAAAGCTGTTAATCCAAGCATTGATCCTGTATTAGGTACAGACACGGTGAGGACATGCTGATCATCTTGTTGAACATCCGCAAGGAAACGTTTATAACGACGGATAAGCTTTGCAGGAAAAAGTTTGGGAATAAAGTGCATATCCCTTTTTTAGGATTTATGATTTCATAATTCAACTGAGATTATGATTTATAGGGGCTGTTCCCTATTAAAAAAGATAAAATTGATGTAAAAAACGCTACGATATCTTATATAAATTGTTATAAATTCCATCGTTCACTTTAATGGCTTTTAAAATTTATTATTAGGTTTAGAAACTATTATCTTTGAATGAAAAGATAGATTATCTATAATTTATTATTAAACAGCATTAGAGTATTGTGAAAAAGGTTTCGTAAAAATAGTGGAGAGGGAGATAGTTTAAGTGAAACTAGGTAAAATTGATGGCAGGAACGAATAGGAATCGTGAAAATTTAACAAATGGTCCCATTATTATTTTAGTTGAACCGCAGCTTCCTGAAAACATTGGTATGGTCGCAAGGGCAATGGCAAATTTTGGGCTTTCTAAGCTTCGATTAGTCAATCCTCGAGAAATGTTTCCAAATGAAAAAGCTAGAGCTGCTGCGAGTAAAGCTGATCATGTCATTAACAATGCTGTGATTTTTAACACATTGCGTGATTCAATTGCAGATTTACACTATGTTTTTGCCACAACAGCACGTGAAAGATGTGGATTTAAAACTGTAAAAAGTGCTGTCGAAGCAGCAAGCGTATTACGTCAGCGTGAAAGTATCGGACATAAGACCGGGATTGTCTTTGGAAGAGAGAGATGGGGACTAGAAAATGATGAAATCAGCCTTGTTGATGAAATTATTACTTTTCCAGTTAATCCTGCTTTTGCGTCACTTAATATTGCGCAAGCGGTTCTTTTAATGTCTTACGAATGGATGAAAACTGGTTTAGAGAATGTCAGCGATACGGCATTTCGTGCCGCAGAGATGGAACCTGCAAATAAAACAATATTTCATGGTTTTTTATCTCAATTAGAAGAGGCTTTGAATATCCGTGGGTATTTTAGACCCCCAGAACGCAAAGAAGTAATGCTTGCAAATTTGCGCTCTGTTTTTACGCGCGCTAACTTTAGTGAACCTGAGGTTCGTTTATTGCGAGGCATTATATCTTCTTTGGATCATTTTTCGCCACAATATCCACGGGGGAGTAGAGCACCGGAAGAGCGTGATCGTAAAAAAATTAAAAATAAGTGTGAAAACTAATGGATGAACGACCTGTTCTTTTTTTTGATAGCGGTATTGGTGGTTTAACAGTGTTCAGGGAAGCGCGTATTCTTATCCCTGACATGCAATTTATCTATGTTGCTGATGATGCAGGATTTCCTTATGGAAATTGGAAAGAAAATATTTTGAAAGAGCGTATTTTGAAGATTTTTACAAATCTTTTAACACGTTACAATCCAGCTTTATGTGTGATTGCTTGCAACACTGTTTCTACACTGATGATAGCAGATTTACGACAGAATTTTCCTCATGTCCCTTTTGTAGGAACGGTTCCTGCAATTAAATCAGCTGCTGAACAAACAAAATCTGGTTTTATTTCCGTATTAGCGACTCCTGGAACAGTTAAACGTGCTTATACAAATGAATTAATTAACTCTTTTGCTGGACAGTGTCATGTTCAGCTTGTGGGAAGTAAAAAGCTGGCTGGACTTGCTGAAGATTATTTACGGGGAAAATCTATCGATTCAGAAGAGTTAAGAAAAGAAATCCTGCCATGTTTTGTGGAAAAAAATGGACAATATACGGATGTTATTGTTTTAGCCTGCACACATTATCCTTTTTTGATTAATTTCTTTCGTGAACATGCTTTATGGTCCGTTGAGTGGATTGATCCGGCGAAAGCGATCGCCAAACATATCAGATCTTTATTACCATTGTCGGGAAAGATACACCATCAATATATAAAGAAATATCAAGATTTTGCGTTGTTGACATCAAAAAATATCACTTCTTTAACGGAGAATTTGTTTAAAGGATTTGGCTTAAAACTCATGAAAGGAGTTGACTTTGGGTTACGAGACCAATAATGATGATCTAGCTATTTTTTCAAGAAAATAGCATTAATTGACGTGTCCCGTGGATAACTTTGCATATTGATATGTTAAGGTATTCTGTCAGTCTTTAGTATTTAAAGGCAGAGGAGGGCGCGTTTCCTTGGGGTCTTAAGATCTCGTGTTTTATTTTATAAGGAAATGCGATGAGTAAACGCGAAACAACAAAGTATAAAATTGACCGTCGTATGGGAGAAAATATTTGGGGGCGTCCAAAATCTCCTGTCAATCGTCGTGATTATGGTCCAGGTCAGCATGGACAGCGTCGTAAAGGAAAACTTTCTGACTATGGGGTTCAGTTGCGCGCTAAACAGAAATTGAAAGGGTTTTATGGAGATATTTCAGAAAAACAATTTCATAAAACCTATGAAGAAGCTGCTCGTCGACGGGGAGATACTGGTGAAAATCTTATCGGTCTGTTAGAATCACGTTTGGATGCTGTTGTTTATCGTGCAAAATTCGTACCTACGATTTTTGCTTCTCGCCAATTTATCAATCACGGTCATGTTAATGTCAATGGGCGGCGCACAAACATTCAATCTTATCGTTGTAAACCAGGTGATGTTATTGAGGTTCGGGAAAAATCGAAACAACTTGTTTTAGTGTTAGAATCAGTGCAATTGGCAGAACGTGATGTCCCTGATTATATTGAAGCAGATCATAAACAGATGAAAGCAACCTTTACACGTATTCCTGCTTTTGCAGATGTTCCTTATGCTGTGCAAATGGAACCTAATCTGGTTGTTGAATTTTATTCTCGATAATTTTTCTGTAAGAGAAATTGTTTCTCTCTTCTATTATGATAACTTCAAAATATTGTGTTATTCTTACAATATTTGAAGTTAATAAGTTCTTTTTGTAAATGGTTCTATATTAAGTTTATTGCTATGTTTTATAGTCATAAATTTGTATAGTTCCATTTCTTTTTTGTGTATCTAATTTATAAATTCAAAAAACATAAATGTAAGCTTGCTTTAATATTTGTTTTTATCTTTGCAAAACGAGCCGTTTATTGTGCAGGATATGGTATTATGAATGATGTTTCAGTTGAATATCAGGCAATAGAAGAAAACAAAGGGAGAGATGATCCTTTAATAAGCGAAGCAGATAATTGTCATCCAATGTTTCGTGTTGCTCCTTCAAGCGTAGAATTTAATAAATTGCGCAAACGACTTTTACGTCATATGCGACAAGCTTTGGATGATTTTTCTATGCTCTCTACAGGGAAAAAATGGCTTGTTGCTTTATCGGGTGGAAAAGACTCTTATGGTTTATTAGCGCTTCTTTTAGACTTAAAGTGGCGAGGTCTTTTATCCGTTGAAATTCTAGCCTGTAATCTTGATCAAGGGCAACCAGGATTTCCTAAGCATATTCTTCCAGACTTTTTAAGTTCTTATAAAATTCCATATCGTATTGAATATCAGGACACTTATTCCATTGTTACAGATAAATTGGCAGAGTCGCAGACATATTGTTCACTTTGTTCTCGATTACGACGTGGTAATCTCTATCGTATTGCACGTGAAGAGGGATGTTCTGCATTAGTTTTAGGTCATCATCGTGATGATGTTTTAGAAACATTTTTTATGAATTTGTTTCACGGTGGCCGATTAGCTGCCATGCCTGGAAAACTTAAAAATGATGAAGGAGATCTTTTTGTGTTACGTCCTCTTGTTTATGCTGCTGAGGAAGATATGGAAAAATTTTCTCAAGAAATGCAATTTCCAATTATTCCTTGTAATCTTTGCGGTAGTCAAGATGGATTACAACGTAATGCAATGAAAGAAATGCTGAAAAATATAGAAAGACAAATGCCAGGACGTAAAGATACGATGATTCGCGCTTTAACAAATGTACGCCCAAGTCATTTGCTTGATAAGAAATTCTTTGATTTTAAAACGTGTTAATAAAAATTAGATATTTAAAAAAATAAGTTTAAAGAGTTTAAGATAAGAGGCTTATTTATAATGATAATTTATTTTTTTCATTTAAATATCGTCAGATTGTTTTGTTTCAAATTCTCTTATATTGCAACCATAAAAAACATCCGTTTGCATATCACAAAGGAAATTCTTGTGTGCATAAAACACTCTTGAAAAAAGTTTCCTTTCACTAACCAATGACTGTCGTAATATGAAAAATGGGAAAATAGTACGGTTGTCGATTTGCTCTTTTGTTAATTAAAAATGGTGAGCCTTGTGTGAATTTTATTCTTTTTCGCCGCCGTCACCGCCATTTAAAGCTCATTTAAGGCATTAAATTAAGAGAATATATAACTGCTTGGTATTTTGGGAGTGCATAGCAAACATTCAGAGTAAGGATTGTTCGTAAATTCTCATGAAGTAAGTCACATGATCGGTTCTTGTTATGAAAAGTCGCTTTTTTATAAACCAATGCTGATAGAAATCTTCATCATTGAGGACAGGGAAGGAGTTAAATTTTTAAACTGCTATACCATAAAGGTCATAGGCATCCGATTGTTCAATTTTAACGGTGACAAATTCACCAACACGCAGTGGGCGTCGTGATGATATATGGACAACACCATCTATTTCTGGAGCATCGTACTGACTACGTCCTTTGGCAACTTTTCCTTGACTTTCATCGATAAGCACTCGGAGTCTTTTTCCAATTTTTTTCTTTAAAAGATGTGTAGAAATTTGTTGTTGTTTTGCCATAAAACGATGCCAGCGGTTTTCTTTCACCTCTTCAGGAATATTTTCTAATCCCAAATCATTTGCGGCAGCTCCTTTTACTTCTTCATATTTAAAGCACCCCGCGCGTTCAATTTTTGCTTCTTCTAGCCATTCTAGAAGTATATTAAAATCTTCATTCGTTTCACCAGGAAAACCAACGATAAATGTTGATCGCAAAGTAAGATCTGGACATATTTTCCGCCATTTTTCAATTCTACGGTTTGTTTTTTCCATAAGTGCGGGACGCTTCATGTGACGCAAAACAGTTGGTGATGCATGCTGAAAAGGTATATCCAGATAAGGAAGAATTTTTTTTGCAGCCATAAGTTCGATAACTTCATCAACATGGGGATAAGGATAAACGTAATGCATACGTACCCAAATACCCATATCGCCTAGTTCGCGACAAAGATCAAAGAATTTGGTTTTGATTGTACGATCTTTCCAAGAATTTTCGAGATATTTAAGATCAACACCATAAGCACTCGTATCCTGTGAAATAACCAAAAGTTCTTTTACACCCGCTTGCACGAGTTTTTCAGCTTCACGAAGAACATCGCTGATGGGACGTGAAGTGAGATCACCACGCAAAGTAGGGATGATACAAAAACTACACCGATTAGAGCATCCTTCAGAAATCTTTAAGTAGGCGTAATGGCGAGGTGTTAAACGAATACCTTGGGGAGGAACTAAATCAAGAAAAGGATCATGAACAGGAGGAATTGCTGTATGAACAGCTTCTATAACGCTTTCATAAGCTTGCGGTTTTGTAATAGCCAATACATTAGGATATGTTTGGCGAATAGCATCAGGATCAGCACCAAGACACCCTGTTACAATAACTTTTCCATTTTTTTTAAGAGCTTCATCAATATTGGCTAATGATTCTCTCCTTGCCGAGTCAAGAAAACCACAGGTATTCACAATAACGACATCAGCTCCTTGATGTTGACGTGAAATCTCATACCCTTCAGAGCGAAGGCGTGTAATAATTCGCTCAGAATCTACGAGTGCTTTTGGGCATCCGAGGGAGACAAAACTAATACGAGGTGCTACCATGATGATCCTACAATTACTATGAATGATTGAGTTACGCTTTTATTAATTTAAAAATAATGTTCTTTATTTTTATACCTATGCAATACAATCTGTTACAAAGTTATTTGATTTTTTTCTACAAAATTTTATGTGTTTTTATGCATGCATACAATTTTGTCTTATTATATCGTAAAATTCCGTTATTGAGGATGATGATATAAGGCAGCTTCCTTCAAAGCATTTAAGTTCTTTTCAAAGTACGTGGTGAATATTTTAAAACTTACTTGTCAAGCCTTGCATTAAGTGAAGAACATGGAGGGAAGGGAAAGTGAAACCCGCTCGATAAGGATCTGGATTGTTTATAAACCGAATTGGGGCATCCTTTGGCTGTGGAGAAGAAGTCAATTGCGTGTGGCACAATAAAAAAATACTCAATAGCTTCTTACTGCGATATCTATCGCGTACTATAAGGTTTATTTTTTAATATTTGCGAATAAGACCGGTAAGTTTGCCTTGTATTTCTACACGCTCGGATTCGTATGTCCGTACTTCATAATGAGGATTTGCTGCTTCTAATGCAATAGAAGCTCCTTTGCGTCGATAACGTTTTAATGTGGCTTCTTTTTTATCAATAAACGCAACAATAATTTCACCTGTTATTGCTGTATTTTGACGTTTTACAATGATCGTATCTTTATCAAAGATACCAGCCTCCATCATAGAATCATCTTTAACTTCTAATGCGTAGTGCTCACCTGTATTAACCATATCGAGTGGAAGAGAAAGGCTGTTTATTTGTTGCAGTATAGCAGAGGCGGGTACGCTCGCAGAAATACGTCCCATAATAGGAATGGTGATATTTTTTTTTTCTTCTTCATCAAAGGGACTCAAGCTTTTTGATATTTCCCTTTTCTTTCTTTCTATCATACTGGGAGAAATTTTACGTGCTAAAGAAAGGTTAAATGTTATTTTTTCAGGGAGGCGAATCACCTCCACAGCACGAGCACGATTGGGCAAGCGACGTACAAAACCTCGTTGTTCTAAGGCTATAATGAGCTTATGAATACCAGACTTTGAAGAAAGTTCTAATGCATTTTTCATTTCTTCAAAAGAAGGAGGAACACCAGTTTCTTTTATATGGTTATGAATAAACAAGAGTAGCTCATACTGTTTACATGTTAGCATTCAATATTCCAATCAAAATAATAAAAATTAGTAAAGTAAAAATACATGTATATATAACACTTTTACAATTTTTTATCGCCAAATCAAAATTATTTTCTTTGTTTTTGATCTTATAGTTTAATAAATCAATATGTTTATTTATAGATATATTTAAATTATTATTTATATACTGTATATCTACATTAATATTAAATAATGTATAAATATATTTTATAGTTCTGACTGAATTATCCAACACTAAATTTTATGACTAGTATTATCCTTTTCTTCTAAAAATATATCTACGTATTTTGTAATTTTTGATATAAAAAAGTTAATTAGAAGGCATTCTATATATTCAAAACACTTAAAATAATTTTGCATACTGCATATTATTTCTGCTTTTTTATTCTTAGTAAAATTATCTACAGCTCTAATAGTGAGCATAATTTATAGTCATTCGGGATATTTTCAATGAGACTAAATTTTTGCTTCATATCTACTTGATTCTATAGGATAAATTGGCTTTCGTTATATATTCATTATACATGAATAAAAATCATACTCTCAAAGCCATTGTTGCTCATTGTTCCATTTTCAAGTCTAACGTGTCAACCGCTATATACTATTTTCATGAACCCTAATGTTGCGATAATTTTTGGTTGTTGAAAGGAGGCATAAAAGGTATTTTCATTTCTTTTTTATAGTTTTATTCTCTCGCTTATATCGGTCAAGAAAATGCTTTTTATTGTTTCAATATAAAAAAGATTTGAAATGAGAAAAACTTACAGTATTTGAGAATTTTCACTCAAGTAAAAAATAATAAATTATTATAAATCAATATATTATCTTATAAAGCTGTATTCATATTTGAAAATTGAACACTAAAATATAAAGATATAAAAATAATATTATAATAAAAGGTATTTTTTCTTCTCTACCCATTATGCTCAACAACCCATGTGAGGGGAAGGGGGTATTTCTCATAATTTTAACGCTTCGAATCTATGCAATATTTTGCAGTGAAATTTTTCCTTTATTGAAACTTCAAAAAGAAGATTAAAGAGTACTTATACAATGATGAAGTAAAGGGGCGAAAACGGAAAATTATTGATAACTGAAGAAAATAATAATATTTTTTTCCAAAAGGTGTTGACCAAATGGAAAGTCAACCGTATGTTCCCTTCACTTTCTGCAAACTAGATAGCTTGTGTGAGAGCGCGTAGCTCAGCTGGTAGAGCAACTGACTTTTAATCAGTAGGTCCAGGGTTCGAATCCCTGCGCGCTCACCAAATTTAAGTAATATCAATAGGCTATAAAAAATTTAAGAATCTTTTTTGTTTTGATTCTTTTTGAAGTTTTTATTGATTCTATAGTCTGTCATTTTCTATCAGCTGTTTTGGAATAGAGCGGTGCTATGCTGTCTCCATTTTCAACAAACTTACGGATAGGGTTGTACCTGCGTTGGCAGCACATGCGGTTTCTAATTTTCTCAATCCATAGGTGGTTTTTTAATACCCACTGCATTACATGATTCGCAAAACAGTTGCTAAAATCACCACTTATTCACACTTATATTATGAAATGAATTTTCTATAAGATGTTGATTTGTTTAAATTTTAATCTTTTTAACATCTACTATAGTACATTTATTTTGTATGAAAACCATAAAAAGGTTAACAATACGTTAATTTCTTGATAGAAGGGGCCAATTCAAGAGTGGTATATGCGCGAGGGGAATCATTTAAAAACGTAAATTCTTCCGTTGCGTACAGAAAGCGTGACGTGGTTTTTACAAGTAGTACTTAACAGAAATAAGTGGACTGAATAGATGCCTTCAAATAGAAAAAAGAAAATTACTTTTATGATTAAACCAACACTTCAATTGTTTTCTATGATCGTCATTTCTCAGTTACTGGTATCTTGTTGCGCAAGCCAAACTATGAATTTTTCAATAAAAGATTCCTATCATAATAAACCAATTAACGTAAACACTTCTGTACTACCTCAACAAGTATCCAATAAGAAGAATCAATCGGAAGAAAAAAAGCGTGGACGAGCGATTGTTGGTAAACCTTATCAAATAAAAGGAAAGTGGTATTATCCTCAAAGTGATCCAACTTATAAACGTGTTGGCGAAGCATCATGGTATGGTTCAGATTTTCATGGACGTTTAACTGCCAACGGTGAAATTTATGACATGAATCTTTTGACTGCTGCTCATCCTACAATGCCTTTACCTAGCTATGCTCGTGTTACTAATTTGAAAAATGGGTCTTCAATCGTTGTTAGAGTGAATGATCGCGGACCTTTTATGAAAGACAGAATCATTGATTTATCAAGGCAAGCTGCGGCAATATTGGGGTATGTAGATAGGGGGGTCGCAGATGTTAAAGTAGAATATATTGCTGAAGCACCTATTGGCTATTATGATGCTGCATATTTAATGTCCTCTTATACTCCTGGAAATGCTGCCCCATATTCATTAGCGTCGGAAAATGTTGCGAAAAAAAGAGAAACTGTTTTGTTAAAAGAGCAGCGCAATACAAGGAACAAAAAAGAATTAGCTAAAGCAGCTGCTGTTGAACAAGAACAACGTAATAAAACTGTTGCAGTTAAATTGCCAGAAATTGGTCCTATCATGGTTGATAAGCCGATACCATTCGATCAAGTTGCTTCTATAAATAAGCTAAACAAAAAAACAAAGGTTAATTGGCTACAACTGTTTTAAGAAAAAATGCATTGATTTTTTATCTATATAATTTTCTAGTAAAAAAGGTAAGAAATTACGGATTTAGTGTAGGATTTTTATTTAAAGCGCTTTGTCCTTTTCAAAAAGCGTGGTTGGGTTCTATTATTATAAATTCAGTACTGCCTTTCCACTCCATTGCTGGTCTATTCGTCGTTTTATGATATTGCTTGCTTAATAAAGCGTGTACTTTTCTTGCTGTAATAGCTTTTGCTAGACGAAGGTAAATTATTGTGTCAGTCTGTTTGTGTAATCTCTAAAACAACTTGTACAATCGATTTGAGAGGAATAAAAAGCTTTAACAAGTAAAAAAATATTTTCTTTTGATTCGGCCTTGCATCTTTCTAAAGTATCTACGGTAATATCTTATGAAAAGATTATGCATTATCTCATGCTTTTGTTTATCATGTTCTTTAATGGAGTAAGTTCCCTCACGAAAAACAGAGCGTCTCAAACAAAATACACTTACATTGCCAATTCATGGACTTATTTAAAAGAGACATACTTTAACACGCTACAAGCCTATTTTGCGACAGCGCCTGTGAATGGTATAACTGTTAACGCCTTTAGACATCAGCATCTTTACTCTTATGAAGATATAAATCGACACCATCATACATTTTGCAAGTCCCCAATGTTTTGTGCGATAATTCTTAACACTTGAGAGGTTTATAAGAAGTATTTTTACTCTCTTTTTTAATAATTTTTATCCATATACGAACCCTACTTATGACCCGTAAGTAAGCGATTTTTAATGAATTCAATATGAGAAGAGGGGATGAGAGAATCTTACAGTATTTTGAGTTAGCTTCAATTTTAAAATGATAATTTATCATAACAAATCAAAATACTATCAATAAAAATAGGAAAAAATCTTTTGTCTCTCATACATTTAAAATGTTAAATTGAACCTACATGGAAGATAAAAAACGTGTCATATTATTTTTTCTAAAGCTAAATGAAAATAAAATCTTTTTATGAGTTGTAAATAATTCCTCAATTTTCAGAAATCAAAAAGTTTTTTCCTATATAAGATTCTTTATGTTGATCTTTGGGATGGGAGGAGCAGCTATGTATACAGCATTAAGGATCTTATTGATATTATGGGGAGTATTGGCATTTGATACGTGGGGGAGAGCACAAGATTTTCAAACTCCCGCATCACAACTGTTATTACTCGATGATGATACAGAGACAATACTTTATGAAAAACAAAGTGATACTCCTTTTTTTCCTGCTTCATTAGTAAAATTGATGACAGCAGAAGTTGTATTTCATCAATTAAAAAAAGGATTATTAAAAAGTACGCAAAAATTCAAGGTCAGTGAAAATGCTTGGCGCAAAGGTGGAACACCTTCCGGTACAACCACTATGTTTGCAAAGATAAAGACAGAAATCAGTGTTTCTGATCTTTTACGTGGTTTAATTATTGTGAATGGAAATGATGCTGCTATTATTCTTGCTGAAGGAATATCAGGACATGAAGATCATTTTGTAAAACTGATGAATCAGCGCGCAAAAATAATCGGATTATCTCAGAGTCATTTTGTTAATGCTACAGGGCTACCCGAAGAGGGACAATTTGTAACTGTGCGTGATATGATTATATTAGCACGTCATATTGTTCAGGAATATCCGGATTATTATGCACTTTATTGTGAGCCTCATTTTACATGGAATAATATTTTTCAACGTAATAAAAACCCTCTTATTTCTAAGGAAATTGGTGTAGAAGGATTTGGTTTTGGCTACAGTGAAAAAGAAGGTTTTTCAATGGTTGCCACCATTTCTAAAAATCATCGACGTCTTTTTTTAGCAATCAATGGTTTGCAAGATGGTAAAAAATATACAAAAGAAATAGAACGCATTCTTCAATGGGGGATGACGGCATTTGATCTCAAAACAATTTTCACAAAAGAAGAAACGGTTGGTCGTGCTTCTGTTTACGGTGGTAAGAAAAATTTTGTTCCACTCATTGTTAAAACACCAATAAGTTTTATGCTTTCGAATGAAAAAAAAGTAAATGTTAAAGCAAAAATTAAATATCATGGTCCATTGAAAGCCCCCATCGTTTCTGGGCAATCAGTTGGTGTTATTCAAATTTTAGAAGATAAAAAGGTTCTTCTGGAAAAACCAGTTTTTGCCGGAATGAATATTCAGGAAGGAAGTTTCTTTGCAAAAGTAAAAAATGCATTCTATGAAATAACAATTGGATGGTTACGGAAATATTTGTAGTTACGCGCTAATAAGGTTAAGGTCATACGTGTCAGGTTATTTTATTACATTCGAAGGAGGGGAGGGGGTAGGAAAAACGGTGCAGATTTCTTTACTTGCTGAGTCTCTCTCTCACCAAGGTTATGATGTTGTTACAACACGAGAACCAGGAGGAACGCCAGGAGCAGAAGCAATCCGGCATATTTTGTTGTCGGGGCAGACGCAACAGTATGGACCGTTGATTGAAGCTGTTTTGTTTACAGCTGCACGCGCTGACCATTTTCATGAAGTTATTGCACCTTCTTTGCAAAAAGGTAAAATCGTTTTATGTGACCGCTTTATTGATTCTACACGCGTTTATCAAGGACTCAATAATAGAGTCAGTTCTTCTCTTCTTTCTGTTTTAGAGTGTATTGCGCTCAATGGTATTTTGCCTCATTTAACATTTTTATTAGATATGCCAGCAATGTGTGGTATGAAGCGTGCAAATTTACGAAGAAAAAAAACAGAAAAAATTGATTATTTTGAAAAAGATCAGTTGGAAATTCAAGAACAAAGACGTCAGGCTTTTCTTCAATTGGCCAAACAAGAACCCCATAGATTTCGAGTCATTGATGCCACTGGCTCAGTGGAAGCTATTGCTCATCAAATAAAAAATATTTGTCATCAGGTATTGTTGGATCAGCTTTCATGAGTAATTTAAATACCTTACGCCAATATGATGATATTGATACAATTTTATCACCATCCCAGAACAATGTTATCTTTGGTCATGAGGATGTGCGTCATTTTTTGACACAAATGCTTAAAGAAGAGCGTTTGCATCATGCATTATTATTTGAAGGAGAATACGGGATTGGAAAGGCTACATTAGCCTTTCATCTTGCTTGGAACATTTTAAGTTTTCAACAGAGTTCTTTCTTCAAACCCGATCCTTATTCTACCCCATGGCGCCAAATTACACAAGGAAGTCACCCTGGTCTTTTGTATATTTCACGTCGATTTGATGTGAAAACGCAAAAGTTTAAAACAGGAATACTCGTTGATGATATCCGTGATATTATGCATTTTTTAAGTCGAACATCGCAAGATAATGGATGGCGTATTGTTATTATTGATTCTGCAGATGATATGAATAGAAATGCAGCAAATGCAATTCTCAAAATACTTGAAGAACCACCTACAAAAACGTTATTTGTTATTATCGCACATTCTTCAGGAAAATTGCTTCCAACAATCCATTCACGGTGTCAAAAAATTTCTTTTCGTCCGTTGAATAACGATGAAATGAAAAAAGTTATTATACATATTTTCGCCGATCAGGATTTACCTGATGAAAAAACAATTGAAATGATTATTAAAAAATCTAAAGGAAGCCCTCGAAAAGCCGCTTTACTTATTTGCCATAGCGGTCTTGAAATTATTAAAACAATTGATGCTCTCCTAGAGAAACCTGTTTGTAACGCAACGATTGTACATACTCTTGCACAAACATTTTCATCTGCTTCTTCTACATTCCAATTTCAACAATTTTGTGATGAAATTCTTAATAAAATTCAAAAAAAAGCTATCATGCTCGTTGAAAAGGGAGACTTATTTCTCTCAAAAAAATATGCGGAAAAATGGCAGGAGATTCATCAAGAAATAGAGGAAATACAACTGTTTAATCTCGATAAAAAGCAGTTTGTTATTAACTTACTTTTTAAAGTTCATAAGATCATTCATGAGAATTAGTTTTTCCGTGACAATGCGATGAACAAGCGTTATGTCATTATATCTTCTATTTTATAGCGTTTTACAACGAGTATGACATGCGTGACACATATTACATAACAACTCCCATTTTTTATCCTAATGGTGCTCCACATATTGGACATGCTTATAGTGCCATTGCAAGCGATGTTTTAGCCCGCTTTCAACGGTTAAACGGAAAAAATGTATTTTTTCTTTCTGGTACAGATGAGCATGGTCTCAAGATGCAACAAACCGCAGCAGCATTGGGCATGACACCTCAGAAACTTGCAGATCGTAATAGTGCGGTGTTTCAAAAAATGCTTGCAGTATTAAATTGTTCTAACGATGATTTTATCCGTACGACAGAAGAACGCCATTATCAAGCTTGTCAAGAAATTTGGAAAAAGATGGAAGCAAATGGCGATATTTATCTCGGTCGTTATACGGGGTGGTATTCGGTTCGCCAAGAAGCCTATTATGAAGAAAAAGATACGGAAATTGGAGCAGACAACATCCGTCGTGAGAAAGAATTAGGCTCTCCAGTTGAATGGAATGAAGAAGAAAGTTATTTTTTTAGACTTTCTCATTATGAAAAGGCTCTTCTTGAATATTATGAAAAACATCCTGATTTTATTGCTCCATTTGAGCGGCGTAATGAAATTATAAGTTTTATCAAATCAGGTTTAAAAGATATCTCTATTTCACGCGCAAGTTTTAACTGGGGAATTTCTGTTCCTGAGAATCCAAAGCACGTGATGTATGTCTGGGTTGATGCGCTTACAAATTATCTATCAGCAATAGGTTTTTTCAATGAAAATTCAAAAAAACGTGATTTTTGGCCTGCAAATACGCATATTATTGGTAAGGATATTATTCGTTTTCATGCAGTCTATTGGCCGGCATTTTTAATGTCTGCTGGAATTGAATTGCCTAAAAATATTTTTGCACATGGTTTTTTACTTAATCGTGGTGCAAAAATGTCAAAATCTATTGGAAATGTCGTTGATCCTTTTGAAATGGTTGATCATTATGGTCTTGATCAGGTCCGTTATTTCCTTCTCCGTGAAGTGCCATTCGGACAAGATGGTAGTTATAGTCATGAAAGCCTTGTGAACCGTATTAATGCTGATCTTGCTAACGATCTTGGTAATTTAGCACAGCGCTGTTTGTCTATGATTGCCAAAAATTGTAATGCACAAGTCCCGAAACCAGCTTTATTTTTAGCTCAAGATAAACAGCTTTTAGAACAATCTCTTCAAGTACTTGAAACTGTACACCAAGCTATGTCTTCTTATAGTATGCATTTAGCACTTTCAGCTATTTTTTCAATTGTAGCAGATGCCAATCGCTATTTTGCCAACGAACAACCTTGGAGTTTACGTAAAAACGATCGAGAACGATTTTCTACAGTTCTTTATATAACTGTAGAAATCTTGCGGAGAATAGGAATTATGCTTTTGCCTTTCATACCCCAATCAGCAACAAAACTTCTTGATAGCCTTGCGGTTGCTGAAGATGATCGGTTATTGTATCATATAAGTCATTCAAAAATTCAAGAAGGGCTTGATCTTCCACCACCAGAACCAATTTTTCCTCGTTATATCTTGAAGAAAGAAGACACTCATCATGTTGATTGATACACATTGTCATCTTGATTTTGAAGACTTTTCACAAGATTTGGATAATGTTATCCAACGGGCTTTAGATGCTGACGTTAAACGTATGATAACAATTTCAACCCATGTTCATAAGTTAGATAAACTGTTAGCCATTGCGCAAAGCTATGATCAAGTCTTTTGTTCCGTTGGAACACACCCCAATCACGCGCATGAAGAACAAAATATTACAGCCAAAGAGCTTATACAGCTTTCGAATCACCCTAAAATTGTTGCATTTGGGGAGGGGGGACTTGATTATCATTATGATTATTCTACACCAGAAGAGCAAAAGAAAGTTTTTCAAGAACATATCATTGCTGCTCGAGAAACACAGATTCCTCTTGTTATACATTCACGCAATGCCGATATCGATATGGAGAAAATATTACGTGAACAGATAAAAGAAGGAGCTTTTCCCTTTATCCTTCATTGTTATTCGTCTGGAATGCAACTTGCTCGTGCTGGAATTGAACTTGGTGGTTATATTTCTTTTTCGGGTATTCTTACTTTTAAAAACGCACTTGAAATCCGTGAAATAGCAAAAATTGTGCCCCATGAGCATTTGTTAGTGGAAACAGATGCTCCATTTTTAGCACCTAGTCCCCATCGGGGCAAAACAAATGAACCATCTTTTGTATGTTATACAGCAGCTGTTTTGGCTGAAACAATTGGCTTAAGCATTGAAGAAACAGCTCAAATAACAACGCGTAATGCTTTTCGTTTATTTAGCAAAATGAAATAAGGCAAAAGATATGTGTGATCAATACCGATTTACAATATTAGGTTGTGGTCCTTCTCCAGGAGTGCCAAGACCTAATGGTGATTGGGGAACATGTGATCCGAATAACCCTAAAAATAAACGCTACAGAAGTTCTTTATTAGTTGAACGTATTAAACCTTCAGGAGGCAAAACAACGATCGTTATTGATACAGGTCCAGATTTTCGCTCACAAATGATCGATGCGCGTGTAAGCCATCTTGATGCTGCTCTTTACACGCATTCTCATGCAGACCATATCCACGGTATTGATGATTTACGCAGCTATGCACTTGCACAAAAATGTTTAATAGATATCTATGCCGACAGATTTACACTAGAGCATCTCAAAAGTGCTTTCGGATATTGTTTTCAAACTCCAAAAGATTCATCTTATTCTCCCATTTTAAAAGAGCATCTTATCAATGAAGATAGCCAATTTATTATTCAGGGGCAGGGCGGAGAAATAAGCGTCAATACACATTTACAACACCACGGAAACATTCATTCCTTAGGTTTTCGGATTGGGAATGTTGCCTATTGTACGGATGTTAGTGAATTTCCTGAAAAAACTTTATCCAAATTAATGGATTTGGATGTTCTCATCATTGAAGCTCTTCAATTTAAATCCCATCCGAGTCATTTTTCTGTTGATCAAGCATTACAGTGGATAGAATATTTAAAGCCAAAACAAGCAATACTCACACATATGGACAGATCGCTGGATTACAATAAGGTTATAAATTACGTTCCATCCTATGTAAAACCTGCATATCAAGGTCTTACTTTTGAAACAGATGCATAAGCTTATTATGCGCAATATTTAAGTTAAATAAAATACTTTTAAATTTATCCTTTATTTTATTTCATTTTTGACATATTTAGTGTTTTTTTATGTCAAAAATGAGGCTTTTATGTATAAGAATTTTAAGCGGGGTGTATGTATTGTGGTTTTAGCAGTTTCCTTAACAGCATGTGGGGGGCGTTTAGAAAAAAATATTGCAACGACAACATTACATGACGGATCAATGAGTTGTGCCGATATTCAACGGGAGTTTTTTGCTAATAAACGTCAGATTAATGATACAATTGCAGAGCGTTCTAAAGCAAGAAATAAGAACGTGGCTTTAGCAGCAGCAAGTGTTGTATTTGTACCTGCTTTGTTTTTTATGGATACTAAATCCAGTGAAAGTAATGAAATTTCAGCTTTAAATAATCGTAATGCTGTTTTGAGTGATCTTGCACGTATGAAACGTTGTAAAATAGTACAGTAATTTTTATTATTTATACGACGTAACTTCATTATCACTATTTTTGGTCTTTAAGGAATATACCTTAAAGACCAAATTTTATTTTAAAAGTAAATTGTATGATATAAATATTATGATGATGTTTTAAAGTAGGGTTTTCTTTTTGGATAAAGGATTTATCTTCTGCATCATATTATCGCATAATATATATTATGGAACTTTATGGAGAAGTATAGCTAGCATCAATGTTTTGAGGAACGAAGCTTTAAAATGAGCTACTTGAGCTAGTTAAGTTAGCTAAGATCGAAAATCGAGCCTGTTATTCTGGCTCGAAAATTTCAATCACAATGTTTTTTTATTTTTTACTCTTTTAAAAAAAATAATTACAATTTGTAGTACTATAAAAGCTAAAAACAATATTCCATGAAATAATGGTACAAATGGCTGATAAATAAAATCGGAATAATATATTGTTATTGCTTCAATCAATGCTGCAATACACCACACAATGATACCCCATAGTGAATACATCCAAAGTCCAACTAAGGCAATAGGATAGAGAATAGCCAATATAGCTGATGCAAATTGCCACTGCCAAGGCATAAGATCAAAACGCCATAGAATACCTGGAAAAACACCAACAAGGCGTATCCAATAACAAATACCTAGAACTAAGCAAATAAGTGCCAAAAACCGTAAGTAACAGTTATAGATTAAATTGATTTTTGAAATCTGTTTGTGAGAATTATTTTTCACAATAATAACTCTTGTTCAACAGGTTGGAAGTAAGAATCTACCATTTCATCTGTCACATTTGAAAGTTTATCTGGTTGCCATTGAGGTCTTTTATCCTTATCGATTAACATAGCACGTATACCTTCATAAAAATCATGTGAATGAATCATATGATACGCTATGCGGTTTTCAATTTTCATACAATCTTCCAACGTTTGAGATGAATTTTGTTTCATTTGTTTCCAGATAACTTTTAAACTTGTCGGAGAACGTGACTGCAAAATATCATAACATTCTTTAGCAAATAAAACATCTTCATTGCTTTTTTTATGTAGCAACTCAAGACATTCTTCTAAGGTATGTGCACTAAAACAAGTGTTAATAATACAACGTATTTCATGACTTGTTTCATAGTCTTTTGTAATTGCTCGCTCGTTTAAAGCTAAAGTAGGATCTCCTTGCTCAATAACAGCTTTTCTAATCATATCGAATTCAGTTTCAGCAACGGCGTGTGTTGCTAATCCTAAATTTAAGCAATCTCCCCACTTTATACGTGCGCCCGTTAATGCAAGATAGATACCAAAATGATTGGGAAGAGATGGTAAGAAAAAACTTGCACCTACATCTGGGAAAAATCCAATCGCACCTTCTGGCATAGCAAAAACTGTATTTTCTGTAACAATTCGATGCGAGCCATAGAGAGAAATACCTACCCCTCCTCCCATCCAAATACCGTTTAAGAAAGAAATGTAGGGCTTTGAAAAATGTTTGATATAAGCATTTAAACTATATTCATTTCTAAAGTATTGACAAGCAGCAGCACTTTTCCCCATATGATAGATTTCTACAACATCTCCACCAGCACAAAAAGCACGCCCTTCCCCTTCAATTAAGACACAAGAAACATTATCATCTGTTTCCCATGTTCTGAGAGCTTTTTTTAAAGCTGAAACCATTCGTTGATTAAGAGCGTTTAATGCTGAAGGACGTGTGAGCTTTATAATACCAGCACACCCTTCTTTCGTAAAAGAAATATCATCATCTGCTCCAAAATTAATTTGCATCTCACACCCTTCTTAAAACAATTATTCATTGTTTTTTTATACTTTTTGCCCCAAGTTTAGGAAATATTTGCATGATTGCGCCAATACAATATATATAAATTCCTGTTACCGAAATTCCTATTTTAACCCAATAGGGAGCCTCTAGTTGATAAAAGAAGGCAGAAACACCAAAAAAACACCATAAGAGAAAAATGGGAAAATTAATTTTACGTAAACGAAGGACTCTTACTGGATGAATAAAATAAATTGGCAAAAAAGATATAATCGCCGATAAAACAATAATGATAAAAGTAATCCACTCTCCTGGTCTGACGACAAAAAGCGTAAAAATCATCATATTCCAAACAACAGGAAATCCTTTAAAAAAGTTTTCTTTGGTTTTCATACTAGTATCTGCATAATAAATAGCAGATGAAATAACAATAATTGCACTCAATGAAAATGATAACCCTACCCCCATGAAACCACTTTGATAGAGTGCAAAGGCAGGAATTAAGACATAAGTCACGTAATCAATAATATTATCTAACAGCTCTCCAGACCATGTTGGAAGAACGTACTTAACATCAAGTTTGCGTGCAATTGGTCCATCTATACCATCAACGAGAAGAGCAAGCCCAAGCCAACAGAACATAGCTGTCCATTCTTTTTGAGAGGCTGATATAAGAGAAAGAAACGCTAAAAATGATCCCGAAGCTGTTAGTAAATGAACGGAAAAGGCCTTTGCTTGTGGCATTGTTACTTTTTTATGGCGTAATAATTTAGCATTTGTTTTGATTTTCTTTGTTAATTTACGTTTCAAGGTTTTCTTATCCTCGTTTTTAAAGTCTTCAACCATCTATCAATACGCCATTTTTTAACGATGATATAACTCAGCATTTAAAAAAATCATAAAAAGGTTACTTTTTTATATCGCATTATTTATTACATACTATAATAATAGAAGAGCTTCATATAATAAAAAGAGAGAGATCATTTGGAAATGTTAAAATATTTTCTCAATGAATAAAGGTTCAAATCGTTGTGATATTTGAAAAAGAAGAGCATAAAGATATTGCTGTTATTGGTGCAGGTCCTGTCGGAATGTTAGCCGCGCTGAGTCTTGCACAGAAGGGGCTTTCTGTTTTTCTTGTTGGGCCCCCTGCTCATACAGATGAGTTACGGACAACGGCTCTTATGATGCCTGCAATACGCATGCTTCAAAAACTCAATATTTGGGATAATCTTCAAAAACATGCAGCTGCTTTATCGTCCATGAGAATTATAGATATAACTTCTAGAATTGTGCATGCTCCTACGGTGCATTTTTCTTCTACTGAAATTGGCGAAAAAGCTTTTGGCTATAATATACCTAATGTAAAATTGAACAGTGCTTTAGTCGACGCTGTTACACATACGCCCAATATTACAAGATTTGTTTCTGCAGCCAAATCTGTTCATCACACAAAAAACCATGTATGCATTACTCTTGCTGATCATAGAATTATTCAAGCACCACTTGTTGTTGCAGCTGATGGACGTCACTCTCTTACACGTGCCGCAGCAGGGATAAGTGTCAAACAGTGGAATTATCCCCAAAAAGCACTTGTTCTCAACTTTTCTCATGAGTTTTCTCATCAAAATACATCAACTGAATTTCATACAGAACACGGTCCATTTACACAGGTTCCACTACCAGGACGAAGATCTAGTCTTGTATGGGTTGTTCATCCTTCCCGCGCTGAGGAATTATTAAATATAGAACCAAAAACAATTGCAAAAATGATCGAAAACCAAATGCAATCAATGCTTGGAAAGCTAAGCTTAGAAACATCAATTCAAGCATGGCCGCTTTTCGGACTTCTTTCTCATCATTTTGCTGCTAATCGAACAATTTTAGTGGGTGAAACCGCTCATGTTTTTCCCCCTATTGGGGCACAGGGATTGAATTTAGGATTCCGTGATGTCCAAACTTTAATTGATATTTTACCGGATAAAATATCCAATACTAACTCTGAAATGATTGTTGCACATTATAACAAATGCCGAAAACCAGATATATTAATCCGAAGTGGAGCTGTTCATACACTGAACTCTGCGCTACTTTCTCATATGTTGCCTGTTCATATCATACGCAGCATTGGGCTTGGTTTGTTGCATAGTTTCCCACCATTACGTAATTTATTTATGCGCGAAGGAATGTATCCCGGTTATGGATTCAAGGAAATTATGCAAATATTTCCAACAAAATCATCAAAACAGCTCTACTAAGCAATAATGAATAATAACGTAAGATAAAAAATAATAAATTGTATTTTGAATCATATCTATTACTGATGTAAAAAAATATTTTTGTTCTTTCTAAGAAGTAACAAATTATATTAAAATAATTAATTATATTTATAATAATAACATGTTTAATTAATATAACTGTAAATTATTTTTTATTAAAAATTATTATATTATTTAGTATGTTGATATGAAATAAGAGAAAACTGAATTATAGACTACAAATTAAATTATAAAGATATCTTGCTAAATCATAGCTGTTAAATTTAGAACTATAAATAAAATGAAAAATAATACCGTTTTGAAAAAGTTATTTTATAAAATTAATTTTAATAAGAAAATAAATAATAAAAAAAACAGTTTTATTTAATCAATATATTTTTAAAAATTTTTATTGTTAAGTATAATATTAAAAATAAAATCATCTTTGGAACCTGTTAGTAACACAGAGGTTAATGAAGTGTTGTTTCAACAAATGGTAACAAGATGACACTAAATAATTTTTTGAAATTAAGTACTTTTTTTATAATGATTGCATGTGTCTCGTTGATAGTCACGACTTCAATAAGTGAAGTTTTTCACCTTCCTTATTGTCAAACCTTTACCTATAGCTCTACTCAAAAGGTCACTAAAATAGGTCAGAACTCATTTACTGCTTCACAAGTTAAAAATTGTCTTATGCAAAATGGTTTTGAGAATATTAAACGATTGCGCTTAGATGACAATGGTATCTGGCGTGCTTTAGTAAAATTTAAAAAGTCCCATTTTTTCGTATCCGTTGACTATTCAGGAACAGTGAGCATTCAAAATGAAAGAAAAGAATATGATTGATTTAAAAACTTACAGCAACGTTTCTTTTCACAGCTGTAAGAAAAAAAAATTAAAAGAGTGCTGCCATTCTATTAAAGAATTTGCTTTCATTGGCGGTTTAAATGGTAGCATATCAGGAGCTATCGCGGCAACTCTTGCAGCTTATGGTTATATTGCTCTTCCAGGATTTGGTCCAGTTATCGCAATGGGTATAGGAGTAGCACTTTCTGCCGGAATAATAATAGGAGCACTGATAGGATCAGGAATGGGAGGGAGTGTCGGTATATGCTGTATTTTATTGGGAAATTTATATGAATCATAATAATTTTTTCTCTTATAAATTTCATAATGAATAGAAATTTCTCGTCATTTTTTCTATGAAAAACAATTAAATCATCAACAAATTATATGTTCTTTTTTTGATGAAACGATCATCATATTATAAATGAAATAATAGCTAACTTACTAAAATTCCTTATTTAATTTCTTATTATACCTCAAAAAGTAGATTTTTTAAACACATCTCTTGAAGAAATGTAAGTGAGATATAATTATCCATCCATAAAAGCTGTATTTTTTATAGATCAAAAAATAAAAGTTATGTTCAGAAATATATATAAACATACTTTATTTTATTTGCTCTTTATAAAAACTAATATTTCTATGTAAATTATTTTTTTTAAAGTTCAATTTAAGACACTTATATAACATATAATTAGTATAGATTATTATTTATAGATAATAATCTATTTAAAGATAAGTATAAAGGTATTTCATGAAAAAAATATTATTATCATTATTGTTTTTTATGGCATTTTTAATTCATAAAAATTCTGCATTAGCACTATCAAAACAAGTAAATATTTATAAATTAGAAGATAACAATTCCAAAAAGGCTATTGGTAGCATTAAAATTGAAGAAAACATACACGGTTTGATTTTCATCCCTAATTTATCTACTTTATCAGAAGGAATACATGGTTTTCATGTACATGTAAATCCTTCATGTGATAAAAAAGATGGTATAATTGGTGGAAGCGCAGGTGGACATTATGATCCGGAACATACCGGAAAACATTTAGGACCTTATAATGTCAATGGTCATCTTGGTGATTTACCAGCACTTTATGTTGATAAGAAGGGATATGCCATAATGAGCGTTCTTGCTCCACGATTAAAAAAAATCTCTGAAATTAAAGGGCGCTCTTTAGTCATTCATTTAGGGGCTGATAATCAATCAGATAAACCATTACCGCTTGGCGGAGGTGGTTCACGTTTAGCGTGCGGTATTATTGAAAAATAAAGAGAGTATTGTGGCAGACTGCGACAGTACACACTTCCTTTACCATAAGGTGTGAGAGAAATTTATTTTTTAAATCTATTTCAAGAAATTGAGTAAACTATGTGAATATTTTATAAAATTAATGTTTTTTTGAATGTTTACTTCGGATAACAAAAAGCTTAGTAATCATCAAAACGAACAGCAATGGAAATTAAAGAAATAGTAGTGTAAATTCTCCGTAAGAAGACTTCAATATGAGGAAGTAATATTTTCCATGCTTGATGTAAACAAAGCAAAAAAGTCGAATTTCACCCTCTATAATAGCAAATTTATAATAAATTATAATCATTAAGTCTAGTATCTAATGGAATCACGCTCAATGCACAAAATAGAACAGGCTTAAAACAGAATTTTTACTCTTCCCCTACTCAACCCTACTCATGAGGTACGTGAGAAAAATTTTAATTGATACAATATCAATATGAGATGGTTTAAAAGGATTGAATACTAGGATATTCATTCCCCTCATTTAAGTTTAAAGACTAATTATCATTAGTAAATCAACATATTATACCAATATAATAAGACAAATAAAATAGTTAGAGTAATTTTTCATCATTCTGAAAAAAGGCTTTTAAACAATAGAGTCTTTTTAAAAATACCCCTCATAGATACATATGATCCCAATCTAGAGGACGCATCTCACCAGTTTGATAAAATTGACGAATGAGCTTAATATAATCAAGAAAATCTTTGTTTTCCTCCACTAATCTATTAGCAGTATCCCAATCAATATCACTACGTTCTTTGGCAGGAATTAAGATCTCACTCTCGGAAGAGTTTTCCTTATTAAGTCTTATAAATCCAATTCCATGCAAACTTGAAAGCATCCGAAGCTCTTTTAATGTATCAACTCCTTCAATTTCACTAGCTACTAAATAACTCAAATTAGCCCATGAAGAATTACTAACTGTTTGAAAAAATGCTTTTCGTAAATTTGAACGATTGATGAGAATTTTTACTTCAAAAGACCAAAGCTTTGTCTTTTTATCAAAATATTGCAAAACACAGTCTTTGATTTCACGATTCCATTCCTTGCTTAAATCTTGCATCCCTACGAGATCTGGATAAAGCCATTTATTTCCGCCTGCACCATGTTTATTACGAGAACATTTCTCATTAATGCGCTTGCTATAAACTGCAAGCTCTGACCATAAAAATTTAGATAATAACGGATAAAGATCATGCTCTTTAACAGAGCTACCTTCTGTTCTACTCTTTGCATTGTCCTCTATTGCGTCAATTTCAGCACTATCTGTTTGTTTAGTAAAATAATATTGTCGCGGTCGTCCTTCAGTGGTTTTAATTTCTGAATAACGCTTTTGTAATTGAGGGCGCTGCGATCCTATTTCAGCAACAATTTGCTGAATAAGAACTGTATCACTATTAAGGGGATTGATTATCGCCGTTGAATGCTTTTGTTTTTGGCGGCATTTCTCTGGGTAATTTTCAAATATCCATTGAGCAATTTCTCGAGCTGTAAACTTTTTTGTCGGGTTTTTCTTTAAAAAATTAAAAACAGTGTTTGTTAAATTTAAAGTCATATGAAAAACTCCCCCTTTTATCCTCTGGGTATTTCATTATATTCAGGCGTTTTAAATGAAAGAACAATAAACTGTTTAAGTTTTTAAAAAAAAGAACATTTATCAAATTACTCAATAAAATCAAAATATTTTTTTAATTTATGACTATAACTCAAAGATCTTTTCACATAACGAAAATAAGATTGTACTTTTATAAAAAATTGTAAATGTGCTACAAATCCCCATACAAAAGCATAATCTTGTATAACTTTTCTATACATTTTTCTTTTTATTTTAACGTCGTTAGAAAAAAGTTAAAAATAATTATTCAAACATTTGATTGAACCTCACACCCGTCAATTAAAAAAACTTATGTGTTTTATTTTTGAAGCAAAAAGTTACGAGCTCTCAAGTATAGATTCTGAAATGGTAAACTCTGCACACAAACCTTCAAAACTACTATTTGCTTTAATAGCATCATGGGGAATAAGAACATAATACCATTTTTTATCGCCATAAGTCGCCGCATAGCGCGTTGCATAACAACACCATTGAACTGCCAGCTTCTCTCTTTTTTAAAACAATAGGATTTTGCATTTCAGAGGCTTTTTTAGGCTCACAAAGATATTTGGCATCCTTCGTTTCTACAACAAAGTCCGGTTCATAGATTGATCCTTTATCATATTCTATTCTGAAAAAACCTCGAGCGGGTTTTATCCATTTCAAGACTTGTGCATCATCCTCTAATATTTGAGCAAATCGTAATTCCCCTTCTACTGAATCAAACTTTTGTAAAGGATAACAGCATTTACTAAAGCCGCTGAATACAAGTTTTTTAATATCACTTTTAATGGCAGGAATATTACGAAAATCAAGAGGAGACGTCCCTTGCGGTAACACATAATGGATAGGTGATAAAGTTGTAAAACCTCGTGTAACTTTAACCGCATAATCTTTTTGCGTTTCCCATTGATGTTCTCTTAATTGCGCAACAATAAAACTAGTAAGCTTGTGCTGATAGTGAATTAAGACGTTCTCAACAGCTGTATCATTGGGTAAATAAGGTCGGAAATGTTCTACTATCTGACTAGCTAATTTTCGTAATAAGAGCGTATGGTTATCATAATCGACAAAGTCATTATCAATCAAACCACGAATGATGTAGTTTTCAAGATAAGGCTCTTTTACATATTCATTCTTAGAAGTAAGAAAAATGCTTTTATGGGTACGCAATTCTCGAATTAAAAGTTCTTTACTAACAGGTTGAAAATTTAAGCTTTCTAGATTTTTTAAATCAAAATCATAAAAACCATAAATAACATCACGCGAAGGTATGAGTATAATATTTGGAATATCTATTATCAGTTCTGTTAATTGTTTTGTCAGAATTGTCACCACTTTTGATACAAGAGACTTTTGTGATGAAGGCTTAATATTCATAACTTTATTAGCAATTTTTTCTTGTATCTGTGTAGAACAAAGCATTTGAGAACTTGACAATTTATCATTCTCTTTGATAAGATCCCACGCGATCGCTACAATATCTTGCTCTTCAGGTGTTAATGTAGGGGAATCTGTATTACGTAATATGATACTTTGTAAATCAGAAGATGCTCCATTTATATCGGAATTACGTGTTACCATCGTTTGCATCAATAAAGCTTCTACTTGACTTGGAACTGTCACTATATCGGTCTTTTCAAAGGGGATATTCCCTCCTGTTCCAATCTCAATATGCTTTTTTATAATTGAGTTTGGATCGTTTGCACGATCAATAATATCTTGAAAACGATCATGCGCAATAATTGTTAAACGATCAATAGCTTCCACGCCTGTTCTATACCCATAAGCCAAACGCAATCCACGCCCAATTGTTTGCTCTGTTAAAATTTCTGAAGCCGATGCACGCAACGGTACAATAGTATAGAGATTCGTAACATCCCACCCCTCCTTTAATTTATTAACGTGAATAACAATTTCTGTTGGGTTATGAGAATCTTCAATTGCAATCAGCTTTTGAATATTTTGATCTTCTTCTATATTCGACTGTTTTGTATGAATCTCTATAACTTTTCCCTTATAAGCTCCTGCAAAAAAATCATCTGATTCCAATAAATCACGCAATTTCTGTGCATGATTTGTATCTTGAGCGACAACTAAAATAAAAGGCTTAACGAACTTTTTGTTATAATCTTTTGCATAGACAATTAAATCTGCTTTCACGTTTTCATGGGCATGAATTGCATCTTGTAATTTGATATGTTCTAATTGTTCAGATGTATAATTTTGAGGTTGAAAATCTTTACGTGTAGCAACAGCAGGCTCTTTTACAAAACCATCCCTCATAGCCTCTGCAAGTGAATAACTATAGACAACATTTTTAAAATCTACGGGTTTTGCACCTATTGTTTTTGGTGTCGCTGTAAGCTCTATTCCTAAAACAGGTTTTAACTCATTAATTGCTGCCGCACCAGCAGAAGCTCGATAACGATGTGCTTCATCCATTAACAAAACTAAATCAGGAAGATTTGCGAGATAATCAAAATAACTTTCACCAATCGTTTCTTGTAAGCGTTTAATTCGCGGAATACTAGATTTTAGTGCGCCTTTTTTATTATCTGTTGTATTAATTTTAGAAATATTAAAAATATTGATAAAGGCCGTATCTCTATTCTCAAACAAACGCTTTTGTCCTTCAAAATGGTGTTCATCAACGCGAATACCTTTACCACTTTCATAATCTTCACCTGTAATAATAACGGGTCTATTGGCAATAAATTCACTCATTCCACTGAAAACATACTTCGGACTTTGGGGACTAAAATCCTGTTTTAACTTTTCATAAATAGTCAAATTTGGCGCTAAAACAAAAAAATGGCGACTGCGACCTGTTAAATAAAGATAGCTAATAAAAGCCCCCATAAGTCGCGTTTTTCCAACACCCGTTGCTAAGGCAAAACAAAAAGAGGGAAAGTTTCGTTCAAAATCTTGTACAGAAGGATAAAGATTTTTTATCACTTCTAACTCTGCAACCAAATCAGCATTTTTAGAAAGCTCTATATTTCCTAAGATTTTTACCAAAATATTTAAAGATTCACGTTGAGGATCACGTAACGATAAGCGAGCAGAAATCCTTTTTTCAATAGTGTTCATGAAAAACTCCGCTTTTTATATACTATTCAAATAAATCTAATTCTGCTTGCGCAATATCTTTATTTTTGTTGTTTTCTTTTACCACAATCACTGGTTCAAGATTGGCTACATTTAAACTATAATCGTCCCTTCCCCATTCGCATTTTTCTAACACTGCACGGGGGATTTTAGTGAGTGTCAGATTTTCAAAGGATGCTGATTTTGTATCAAAGGCTGTACCACAAATCAGCAATGTGCGATGAGAGCCTACCTCTTCACTCATTATACGGAGTTGTTCATGGGTCATAGCGCTTGTTGTGACATAAATATAATCTGTTTCGGTTGAGTACCCTTGCATCCAATAATGATTTTCATCAGGTGCATAGGTAAATCCCATATGTTTGCACATTGCTTCTGAAAGCATCGCAGCATTATATTCGCGACTAATAATCCATTGTCCCCATGGATCTTTTTGCAACAGAGAAGGTGCAAGACTATAATAACGAAATCCACCGCCACCTTGCCAATTGACACTTTTGGAAATTCCCCCTTGATCAGTTCCATCAATGACTTGTTTTAAACGAGGGATAATGTGGGTGTGACAATGTTCACCAAGTTCAATCATAATCCACTTTCTTCCCATTTTATGAGCAACAGCACCGGTTGTGCCGGAACCCGCAAAAGAATCTAAAACAAGATCACCAGGATTAGTGGCAAGTTGAATGATGCGTTCCATTAACCGCTCAGGTTTGGGAGTTGTAAAGACATTATCAGAATTAAAAACTTTGACTTCTCTTTTGGCATCTTGGTTGTGTCCCACTTCTATATAGAGCCAAATCGTCATTGAAACCATACCATTTTTTACTTCTGATAAAAAACGTTTCATAGAAGGAACATTACTTCCTGTTGGACCAAACCAAATACGATTATCGTTCAATAATTCAAAGAATTTTTTTTATTCATAGCCCAACTTCTACCATTAGGAGGCATTACCTTGCGTCCAGAAGGTGTGATGATTTCATAAATATCCTTAGGTGTTACTCTTTTTACGGATAAATCTCCAGATTTCCAAGGACCGCGAGGATCATTATCAGGATTTTTATAGCGCGCATCCATATTGTTTGAACGAGGAAGCAATTGAGGGCGCCAAATCGTTTTATCTTTGGCATAAACCATGATAAAATCATGGTTATCGGAAAGCCATTTTGTATCATTTTGTGGAGCATATTTCTTTTGCCAAATAATATTGTTGATGAAATTTTGGCGACCAAAAATTTCATCCATCATCACTTTAAGATAGGCTTGTTCATCATCATCAATTGATATCCAGATACTTCCATCATCCGCCAGTAAATGATGTAACAATTCTAGCCTGTCTCTCATAAGGCTGAGCCATATGGAATGCTCTAAACCATCTTCATAATGTTTAAAGGCATTGCCTGTATTATAAGGCGGATCGATATAGATACATTTTATCTTCCCCATATATTCTTGTTCAAGCGCTTTGAGTGCGAGCAAATTGTCACCAAAAATAAGTTTATTATCAAAAATATCTTGGGATGATATTTGATGCGAAGCGTGATAAGATTTTTCAAGATCCTCTAATAAGATACGAGGCTCTAGTTTTGGGCGTTTTTCTTTTCCAATCCAGTTAAGTTCTAATTTTTGTTTATTATAACTCATGCGATCGTCCTTAAATTCAAACGCTTGTGAAAAGTAAACAGCTTATTCATGAATGGCTAAATTAGAGTCTCTTAACAATACTTTTAGTACCATCCGACAGCAATTTGAGCTTCTTCTGACATACAATCAGGTGTCCATGGTGGATCAAAAGTCATAGTGACTTCAACATACGAAACCCCTTCAACTGCACTGACTGCATTTTCTACCCACCCCGGCATTTCACCAGCAACAGGGCATCCCGGTGCTGTAAGAGTCATTTCAATTTTTACTGAACGATCATCTTCAATATCAATACGATAAATCAGTCCTAGCTCATAAATATCAGCAGGAATCTCTGGGTCATAAACTGTTTTAAGAGCAGCAATAATATCATTCGTCATACGATCAATTTCATCTGCTGGAATTGCTGATATGTAAGATTTTTTATTTTCACTTACAGTTTCAACAGATTCTGTAGAATGACGCTCTTCAATTAATTCAGCCATTAAAAAATGTCCTTGTTTCTTGCAATGCTTCTACCAATTGATCTATATCTTCTTTAGTGTTATACATGGCTAACGATGCGCGGCAAATAGATGTTAGACCAAAGCGCTGTAATAAAGGCTGTGCACAATGAGTTCCCGCACGTATTGCAACCCCTTTTCTATCAATAAACATAGCGATATCATGGGCGTGAATTCCTTCAATTGTAAATGATATAATAGCTCCTTTATTGGGAGAATGACCATAAATACGCAATGACTCAACCATTTTAAGTTTTTCCTGCGCATAAGCTAAAAGGGACCTCTCATGGGCATGAATCGTGCTACGACCTTTCTCTTGTATATAATCAATCGCCGCAGTTAATCCAATAGCTTCAACGATAGGAGGGGTACCTGCTTCAAAACGGTAAGGAGGAGCATTATAAAACACCTTATCGGTTGTTACCTCCTCGATCATTTCCCCTCCCCCTTGAAAAGGACGCATTTCTTCTAATCTATCTTCTTTACCATACAAAACACCAATACCAGTGGGACCATAAAGCTTATGACCTGTAAAGACATACCAATCACAATCGAGATCTTGCACATCAACGGTTAAATGTACTGCTCCTTGAGAACCATCAACAAGAACCGGAATAGAATTTTGATGTGCTAGTTTAATAATCTCTTTAACAGGAGGCACAGTTCCTAATATATTGGACATATGCGTTATAGCAACAAGCCGCGTTTTTTCGCTTAAAGCCTTTTGGAAATCTTCAATGTGCAGAACACCATTTTCATCGACAGGAACAAAAATAAGTTTAACACCTTTTTGTTCGCGGAGAAAATGCCAAGGAATAATATTTGAATGATGTTCCATGATCGTTAGAACAATCTCATCACCTTCTTTGAGTTTTGGCATCGCCCAACCATAAGCAACAGTATTAATAGCTTCTGTTGCATTTTTCGTAAAAACAATTTCTTCAGCTTTTTGAGCATTTAGAAAAACACGAACGGTTTCACGAGAATTTTCATAGGATTGTGTTGCTATATTGGCTAAAAAATACATTCCCCTATGCACATTAGCATAACTATAGTGATAATAATTATTCATTGCATTGAGTACTGACATTGGTTTTTGGGCAGAAGCACTACTATCAAGATATGCTAATCGCTTTCCATAAACTTGATGGTGCAAAATAGGAAAATCACGCCGAATTTCTTCGACATTATAAGTAAATGTTTGTACGTTATTTTCCATTTTTTCTACCTTAAACATTTTTTTCAAGCCATTTACTAATGATATTCTCCAAAACGATTTGAATCTTATCCTGCTTGATGTCATCAATGAGCTCAGAGATAAATCCTTTAATCAAAAGTGCACGAGCCGTTTTAAATGGGATACCACGCGCCATAAGATAAAAAAGATAATCATGATTAATATTAGCAACTGTTGCACCATGACCGCACGCAACATCATCAGCAAAAATCTCCAGTTCAGGCTTTGCATTAAATTCTGCATCATCTGAAAGAATAAGGCTATTACAAGCCATGCGTGCATCTGTTTTTTGCGCTTTTTGAGAAACACGTATTATTCCTTGGAAAACACCAACAGCCTTATCTGTAACCACATTGCGTATAATTTCGGTTGATGTTGATTTTTCTTCCACGTGACGAACAGTCATTGTAAGATCACTATGTGTTTGTCCTGATAATAAATTTATGACGCGTAATTGAAAATCAGATTCTTCTCCCTGTAATTCAATATCGATTTCTTGGCGATTTAATTGACTCCCTATATTAATGACATAAAGTGATAACTTCGCTCTTTGATCAAGAACAGCACAAAATCGACCAAATTGTGTAGAATTAAAATCACGATTGCGAATGAGAATCCACGTAACATCACTATCAGCAGCAACATTTAATGAAAATATTGAACTGACAAAGGTATCTTTATCATTGCCAACCTGATGTTCAATAAACATAACTTGACTATTTTTATCAACTTTTATATCCGAAAAAATATGAGATTGTCCCCCCATTTGTATATTTTGTAATTCAATGGGGATATTTAACTTTGTATTTTCAGGGATGTGAAAAAGCCAACCATCTGTAACAAAAGCTGTATTTAACTGTCCAATAAAATCTTCATCAGAAATGTTTTGATTTATCTGTACAGAATTATCTTCTAATGCGTCTGAAAGGCGTTTTACTGCAATGTTGTCTATCTTTGACTCTATCGATGTTTTTCCATTGTTTATGGAGAAAACAGCACTTTCTGAAAGCAATGCATCAACCAATTGATTGTCTTGAACTTTTGAAAAATTGCTAATAGACTTCAGTAAGGTACGCAGATTGGTATAATGCCAACTTTCGATTTTACGGGAAGGAAGCCGTGTCATTTGAAACTGCTCGATAGTTTTCTTGCGGATTTCCTGTACAGCTTTATCACCAGGTAAGTGGTTTACATACTGATTGAAATTACTGAGTATATTTTCTTCAACCGCTAACAAGTTTTGCTGTGCATTCATATTTAATAACCTCAAACCGCTTCCCTAATAAGATCAGCATACCCATTTTGCTCTAAATAAAGCGCTAAGGATTTATCACCGCTTTTGATAATTTGTCCTTTATAAAGAACATGTACCGTATCAGGAATAATATAATTAAGCAGCCGTTGATAATGGGTAATCACCAAAAATGAACGTTTTGAATCCCGAAGTTTATTAACACCATCTGCAACAATTTTTAGTGCATCAATATCTAAACCAGAATCCGTTTCATCTAAAATGCAAAGTGTAGGTTCAAGAAGTGCCATTTGTAAAATTTCAGCGCGTTTTTTTTCTCCACCTGAAAAACCTACATTTAATGGACGCTTTAGCATATCCATATCTATTTCAAGTTTGGCTGAAACTTCTTTAACACATTTTATAAATTCAGGAATTTTAAGTTCTTCGTCACCTCGCGCTTTGCGTTGAGAATTCATCGCAACTTTTAAAAATTCCATTGTTGCTACCCCTGGTATTTCCATTGGATATTGAAATGCAAGAAAAACACCATATGCAGCACGTTCTGCTGGATCCATTTCTAAAAGTGATTGTCCATTATAGAGAATATCTCCTTCTGTTATTTCATAATCATCACGACCAGCAAGCAAATAAGACAAAGTTGATTTTCCGGCTCCATTTTGTCCCATGATAGCGGCAACTTCTCCATCTTGAACTGTCAAGTTTAAACCACGAATAATTTCTGTATCGGTTTCAGCAATACGGGCGTGCAAATTTTTGATCTCTAACATAATTTAATCCTGTTTTGGCTGTTTTTCAGATATCAATGCGTATTATTTTACCTTAGCATCCATCTACTTTTGTAATTACCATAGAGGTCATTTTTAGCATTATGTGCTACCGTTACAGCCTTTTTACATAAAGTCTTCTATTTATTTAATTAAATAAAATTATCCAACACTACCTTCAAGGCTAATACTAATAAGCTTTTGTGCTTCGACAGCAAATTCCATAGGAAGTTTTTGAATGACCTCTTTTACAAAACCATTTACAATTAATGCGATAGCTTCTTCTTCGGGAATTCCTCTTTGCATAACATAAAAAAGTTGGTCATCAGAAATTTTTGATGTTGTGGCTTCATGTTCAAACTGAGCTGTTGCATTTTTTGCTTCAATATAAGGAACTGTATGCGCACCACAATCATTTCCGATTAACAAACTATCACATTGCGTAAAGTTACGCGCATTTTGTGCTTTTCGATGCGCTGTGACTTGTCCTCGATAAGTGTTATTTGAAAAACCTGCAGAAATACCTTTGGAAATAATGCGACTGGATGTATTCTTTCCCAAATGAATCATTTTTGTACCAGAATCAATTTGTTGATAACCGTTTGCAACAGCAATAGAATAAAATTCTCCACGCGCATTATCACCACGGAGTAAGCAGGATGGATATTTCCAAGTAATCGCAGAACCGGTCTCAACTTGTGTCCATGAAATTTTAGAGCTATCACCTCGACAATCTCCACGCTTCGTCACAAAATTATAAATACCGCCCTTTCCATCTTTATCGCCAGGATACCAGTTTTGTACTGTAGAATATTTAATCTCTGCATTTTCAAGCGCAATAAGCTCAACAACAGCAGCATGAAGTTGGTTTTCATCACGTTGGGGTGCTGTACACCCTTCAAGATAAGAAACATAGGAATCTTCAGCGGCGATAATCAATGTTCGTTCAAATTGGCCAGTGTTGCGTTCATTAATCCTAAAATAAGTTGAAAGCTCCATAGGACAACGAACCCCTTTAGGAATATAAACAAATGAACCATCCGTAAAGACAGCTGCATTTAAGGCCGCATAATAATTATCACTTATAGGTACAACTGTTCCTAAATATTCTTTAATAAGCTCAGAATGTTCAATAATCGCCTCTGAAATAGAACAAAAAATCACACCAGCACGTGCCAGCTCTTTTTTGAATGTTGTTACAACAGAAACAGAATCAAAGACTGCATCAACAGCCACCTGCCCCGATACAGACATACTGTCATCAAAAGTGGAGGGATCAGACTGTTTTCTTACTCCTGCCAAAATCTCTTGTTCTTTAAGGGGAATGCCAAGTTTTTCGTACATTGCTAATAACTCAGGATCCACTTCATCCAAAGATTTTGGTCCTGTATGATTTTTAGGAGCAGCATAATAATAAAGCTCCTGAAAATCAATTTTAGGATATTCAAGACGCGCCCAATGAGGCTCTTGCATTGTCAGCCAACGGCGGTAAGCTTTTAAGCGCCATGTTAGCATCCATTCAGGCTCATGTTTTTTAGCGGAAATAAATTTGATAATATCCTCATTTAAGCCTTTTGGAGCTTTATCGGTTTCAATATTGGTTTCAAAACCATATTTATATTGGTCAACATCTATTTCACGTACTTGGCGTATCGTTTCTTGTACTGCCGGCATAAATTTTCTCCATTTTTGGGCGTCAAAAACCGGTAACTAAAAGTCTTGTTTTTTATAATATTAAAGTAAGCAAGTTATCTCCTAAGCTATAGGTAAAGTGCAAAAATTTCAATCAAACTTATTTTATCTTTAAAATAATTCTAATTTTTCTATTTTTTTAGTGATAAGTTTTATTCTTTTTTCCTGTTTATAATTTGAGAAAAAAACGACAGAAAATCATCAATATCTTCAGAAGTTGTGCCACGCCCTAGCGAAATGCGAATGGCACCATTTGGAACATGATACCCCATTGCCTCCAACACTTTGCTTTGTTTTACTTTTCCCGAAGAACAGGCAGAGCCGGATGATAAAGAAAACCCTTCTAAATCAAAAGCAATTTGCATCGTTTCAGCTTTTATATTTTTCACGGTAAAGTAAGTTGTATTTGGCAAACGTTGAACTCTTTTGCCAAAAATCTCAACATTTTTACTTATTTTTTGTAGTCCAGCTTCTAATTTATTGCGTAAATATATTAACTGTTTTATTTCCTCCTGTGTGAAGCAATCAGTCATTGCTGCCCCAAAAGCAGCAATAAGAGGCAATGCTTCTGTTCCTCCACGGAGACCTTTTTCTTGTCCTCCCCCAATAATAAGAGGGTGTGGCATGAGAAGATTACCACATGAAACAAAAGCACCTATTCCTTTAGGACCACCAACTTTATGTGCAGACAGTATAAAAAAGTCTCCTCCTAGCTGATTAATATCCACAAAATTTTTATCTATATATTGTGTCAAATCAACTATAAGAGTGCCTCCTAAATCCCGAACAATAGCGGCGATTTCTGTTAACGGTTGAATAACACCCGTTTCACTATTTGCAGCTTGAATAGCAACAAGAGGTAAACCTTTTATTTTATCGTGAACCGTTAAGAGTGATGTTAATTTATCTTGTTGTATGAGCCCATCTTGATCAACATCAATGACGCTTATCAACTCTTTAGAAAAACGTCCTCCCTCTGCAACAGAGGGATGTTCAGTCGCTCCAAGGTAAAGATGAGAAAATTTAACTTTTGCTTTCCCCATATTGTAAAAGGGTGTTAACAAAGTCATTGCAGCCTCACTCGCACCAGAGGTAAATACCACGTGATCTGGATCTGTTTTAAGATTTTCAGCGATTTGCCGACGGGCCTTTTGTAACAAAGTTTTAGCGGCACGCCCTTCCTTATGAACCGATGATGGATTACCAAATATCTCTAAAGATTCCAGTAACGCTATCCGTGCCACTTTTTTGAGCGGTGTTGTTGCGTTATGATCAAAATATCGGCGTTTTATAACCATTTTACATCGCAATCATTAATCTTATGAATTGATTGAAAAAATAGCGCATTTTTCTTGAAAAGTGCACTAAAAAAAGAATATCTAATAATTATTTAAGAGATTCTATGGTAAAAGTCGACCAGGGTCAAAGAGAGCCTTTTATTGCATTAAGGAGCATTTTATGCCAGAAATTATTTTTAACGGTCCCGCGGGTCGGCTCGAAGGGCGTTATCAACCTTCACAACAAAAAAATGCACCCATTGCGATCATCTTGCATCCTCATCCCCAATTTGGTGGAACTATGAATCATAAAATTGTCTATGACCTTTTTTATATGTTCCAACAACGTGGCTTTACAACTTTACGTTTTAACTTTCGTGGTATTGGTCGTAGTCAGGGTGAATTTGATTATGGAATAGGAGAACTTTCAGATGCTGCTGCTGCTCTCGATTGGGTTCAAACACAACATCCAGACTCTAAAAATTGTTGGGTAGCAGGATACTCATTTGGAGCATGGATTGGTATGCAGCTTTTAATGCGCCGACCGGAAATTGAGGGATTTATCTCAGTTGCCCCTCAGCCTAATGTTTATGACTTTTCATTTCTTGCACCTTGTCCCTCTTCTGGACTTATCATTCATGGCGGTATCGATAAAGTTGCCCCTCCAAAAGATGTTCAAATACTTGTCGATAAATTAAAAACACAAAAAGGTATCATCATTACACAAGAAATATTGGAAGAAGCTAATCACTTTTTCAGTGGATGTCATGAAGAACTTATTGAACGATGTGCCCACTATTTGGATAACCATATCTCCAATGAACTTCTCGCTCCTCCTCCTGAAATACTTTCACTAACTTAGGAACATACGATAGATTTATAAAAAATTAGCAAAAATCGTCTCTGATCATAACAAAGTAATTTTTTTAGTCTGCATTTAAAACTTTTCTAAATTTTATTTCAGGATAGAAATGAGAATAACAGAATACCTTTTTTCTATTACTAAGAAGTCTCTTTTTTAGCGTATAAAGATAATAATACCTGTATTATTATCTTTATACTACCAATATGTCTCTTTCTCTTGTGAGGTGTGCGTCAGTTATGATAGATAACGCATTAATAATTCGTTATATAATCGCCTATTATATAAAATAATGCACTCTTAAATTAGGAAATTAAATCTGTGTTTGCCTTTAAATCTGATTTTTTACACATTATGAGCGAACGTGGTTTTATCCACCAAATTTCAGATGAAAAAGGCTTAGATGATCTTTTTTCAAAAGAAACTGTAAGCGCTTATACTGGATTTGATCCAACAGCATCGAGTTTACATGCTGGAAGTCTTCTTCAGATTATGATGCTTTATTGGTTACAAAAAACGGGTCATCGCCCCATTGCTTTAATGGGTGGAGGAACCGGATTGATTGGTGATCCTTCTTTCAAAGACGAAGCGCGACGCCTTCTGACACAAGATGATATTGCTGCAAATATTGATGGTATTAAAAAGGTATTTGCTAACTATTTGACATTCGGTGACCGAGAAACTGATGCTTGTATTGTGAATAATGCTGAATGGTTATGCAATTTAAACTACTTAGAATTTTTGCGTGATGTAGGAAAGCATTTTTCTGTCAACCGTATGTTGTCATTTGATTCTGTCAGACTCAGACTTGAGCGTGAGCACTCTTTGTCATTCTTAGAGTTTAATTATATGATTCTGCAAGCTTATGACTTTGTTGAACTTTATAAACGTTATGGGTTGCGTATGCAAATGGGGGGCTCTGATCAGTGGGGCAACATTATTAACGGAATCGAATTAGGACATCGTTTAGGAACACCGCAATTATATGCGTTAACATCACCATTGCTGACAACCTCTTCCGGTGCCAAAATGGGTAAATCATTGAATGGGGCTGTATGGCTAAATGCGGATAAACTCTCACCTTATCAATTTTGGCAATACTGGCGCAATACAGAAGATGCTGATGTAACACGATTTCTAAAGCTCTATACTCCATTGCCGATGGATGAGATTCTTAAACTTTCTCTATTACAAGGAACTGAAATTAACGAAGCAAAAAAAATTCTTGCAACAGAAATTACAGCAATGTTGCATGGACGTGTTCTTGCTGATGCAGCAGCAGAAACGGCTCGCAAGACGTTTGAAGAAAAAACTCTGGGAGAAAATCTTCCAACTGTTGAAATTAATGCCTCAGAATTAAAAAAAGGTGTTGGATTGCTCACTCTTTTAGTAGAAGCAGGACTCGCTAGATCTAATAGTGAGGCACGCCGACACGTTCAAGGTGGAGGTGTCCGTGTAAATGATCAAATTATTGAGGATGAAACACATCTTATTATTGAAGGGGATGTCAGTGCAGAAGGAACCATTAAACTTTCTTTTGGTAAGAAAAAACATGTTGTGATGAAACCAGTATAATCTTTTGCTGTTTTGTTTATGTTGTTCACGTCGAGCTTGTTCTTTCAATTCAATCGTTGTGATAGGGCGAATTTTGTTAGGGAAATAAAAGTCTCTTCAAAACGATAAAATTCTAGAGAGTTGAATAGTTCTTTTCTTCTGTGTAATCTGATATCTTATACCTGTTACACAAAAAAGAAAGATGAAAACAATGACAAGACCAATGAAAGGTGCTCTTGCTCCTGATTTTACTTTGCCGCGCGATGGAGGAGAGACAGTGTGTCTTTCTGACTTTAAAGGAAAGCCTGTTGTTTTATATTTTTATCCCAAAGATGACACCAGTGGTTGCACAAGTGAAGCACTTGATTTCACAAAATTAAAGATGAAATTTGATGAAATCGGTGTTGCTGTTATTGGAATCTCTCCAGATAATGTAAAAAAACATGATAAATTTAAAATAAAACATGAACTTGATGTCATCTTGGTTTCTGATGAAGAAAAAACGACCCTCGAAGCTTATGGTGTTTGGGTTGAGAAAAGCATGTATGGACGCAAATATATGGGAGTTGAACGGAGCACTTTTTTAATTGATGCAAATGGAATAATAGTAGAAGAATGGCGCAAAGTAAGCGTATCTGGGCATGCTGAAAATGTTTTAGCTACTGCAACACTTTTATATCATAATGGTAACTTGTAAATTGAGTGTTTGATTTATCTTCAAAAGCAAAAGTTATTCTCCCTAATTGATTTTAGTTTTTCAACGGATTCAATTTTTACAATATATTGATTTATAAGGATAATGAATTGTTTTACATTTATATTAGTCCCTCGAATATCCCAAATTTTTCTTATTTTAGATTCTTCCTATCACTTGCAATATCATAAGCAGAATTGGTGTGTGAGAAAAAAATGAAGAAAGAAACAAAAAAATCCCTCTTTAAACCTTTAAAGTATCAAGGACTATCGTAACATCACAACATCAGTAAAACGAACAGCTTAAGAAAAAATCTACATGGCTTGAAGGAAGGATATATAATTAACGAATATCCTCAATTTTTTTGTCTTGTCTATGAATGCGCCGTGCGAGTGCTGCCTCTATAAATGCATCTAAATTACCATTAAGTACGGATTGTGGATCCGTATTTTCAATTCCTGTACGCAAATCTTTGACAAGCTGGTAGGGTTGAAGAACATAAGATCTAATTTGATGTCCCCATCCGATTTCTGTTTTAGAAGATTCAGCAGCATTGGTTTCTTCTTCTCTTTTTTTAAGCTCTTCTTCATAAAGCCGTGCACGCAACATCGACCAAGCCGTAGCGCGATTTTTATGTTGAGAACGCTCTGTTTGACATTGAACAACAATACCCGTTTTTATATGTGTGATGCGAACAGCAGAATCTGTCGTGTTAACATGTTGTCCTCCTGCTCCAGATGCACGATACGTATCAATACGCACATCTGCCTCTGAAACATCAACTTCAATATTGTCATCAATAACTGGATAAACCCAAATGCTCGCAAAAGAAGTATGGCGCTTTGCATTCGAATCAAATGGAGAAATCCGCACTAAGCGATGAACGCCTGATTCTGTTTTTAACATTCCATAAGCATTATGCCCTTTTACAAGAATAGTCGCTGACTTTATTCCTGCTTCTTCTCCATCATGAATTTCTAAAATCTCAACCTTCATTTCATGCTGTTCAGCCCATCGCATATACATACGTAAGAGCATAGAAGCCCAATCTTGGCTTTCTGTTCCCCCTGCTCCAGCATGAACTTCTAAATAGGTATCATTCGGATCTGCCTCTCCTGAAAGAAGTACGTCAATTTGCCTTTTATCTATCTCATTTTTAAGATTACGTATTGATCTTTCTGCATCAGCGATAATTTCCACATCACTTTCTTCTTCGCCCATCGCAATAAGCTCAATGCATTCTTCAAGTGTTTTTGTAAATGATAAAAGACCATTGATTGAATTATCAAGACGTTGACGCTCACGCATCATATCCTGTGCTCGTTGTGCATCATCCCATAATGATGGATCTTCCGCTTTTTGATTAAGATATTCAAGACGCTTTAGTGATTGATCCCAGTCAAAGATGCCCCCTTAGCAATTGTATTGCTTTCTGGATTTCATCAACTAATGTTTCTATTTCTGCTCGCATAATTTAACACCGTATTTTTAAAAACTCTTTTTGTTTGTGTCTCTTAGCATTTTATACAAATTTAATAGCTGCTATCAGAAAATGGTACAGTTCTATCACTCTATTTATAGAACCGACATTGTAAAAAAGAGATAAAAACCATGACTCATGGCAAAAGGAGATTTTGTCGATTAATACAGCCCACCTGTCCCACTTTCAAGTGCTTTGTTGACTTGTGGAGAAGTCGTTACTGCAGGAACACCTTCTTGAAAAGAATTTGTACTCCCAATAACTTGATATATATCAGCAGGCCCAGTCCCTGGTTTAAATGCTTCTATAATGACATCTTGATCTCCTCTTTCGGCAAGCATTCCTGTTTTTCGATTAATTGGCATTAAAATCATACCCTTTGGCATCTTAAAGGGAACATCTGGCTTCCCTTTAAGAGCATCTGTCATAAAATCACCAAAAATAGGTGCAGCTAATGAACTTCCTGTTCCATTATATCCTAACGGAGCTGGTTGATCATAACCGACAAAAATACCAACGACAATGTCAGGAGTAAATCCCATAAACCAGACATCCTTAGAGTCATTGGTTGTTCCTGTTTTAGCGGCAATATGTCGATTAAGATAACGTAAACGTGCCGCAGTACCACGCTGAACAACCCCTTCCATCATCGATGTAATTTGATAAGCCGTCATAGGGTCAAGAACTTGATCTCGCTCATCAATCAATGTGGGTTCACTTTGATTATTCCATGAATTCGTATTACAATTTTCGCAAATACGATCATCATGACGATAAATTGTCTTCCCATAACGATCTTGAATTCTGTCTATCAGAGAAGGTTTAATAGAGCGTCCGCCATTGGCAATAACGGAATAAGCTGTAACCATTCGTAATACTGTTGTTTCTCCAGCTCCTAAAGCCATAGGAAGATAAGGCTGCAATTTATCTACGATCCCAAAGCGTTCTGCATATTCAGCGACAAGAGGCATTCCCATATCATTGGCAAGCCGTATTGTCATAAGATTACGAGAACGCTCAATACCATAACGCAACGTTGAAGGTCCTGCAAAGGTACCTCCATAATTTTTGGGTTGCCAAACTTCACCATTATATTGACGAACTTCAATGGGACCATCTAAAACAACGGATGCTGGTGTATATCCGTTATCAAGAGCTGCTGCATAAACAAAAGGCTTAAAAGCAGATCCCGGTTGGCGATAAGCTTGGGTTGCACGATTGAATTCAGATGCGGCAAAAGAAAATCCTCCCACCATAGCAAGAACGCGCCCTGTATGAGGTTCCATAGCAACAATTGCACCTTCAACCTTTGGAATTTGTTGTAAACGATAAGTGTTGTTTGTATTGGATAGTTTTTCAACAAAAATGACATCCCCAACTTGTAGAACATGAGATAAGCTCTGAACAGTTTTTCGATAACCATTTTCTTTTACAACATGGAGTGCCCATTTTGAATCAGCTTCAGATAAAACAGCAATTTCCCGTTTTTTTGATAATATACCTGAAGCTTCGCGCTGTGGCTGTAAACCAATCTCTACTTTGTTGGGATTAGTAGAAAGAACAACAGCTAAACGCCATTCAGGAACATCACTTAGCCCTGTGATATCTGCAAGTTCTGTCCCCCAATCAACTTTCTCATCAATATGCGCATAAGCTCCACGCCATCCTTGCGCATGATCAAATCTAATTAATCCATCGTGCAAAGCACGTCGCGCAATAAGTTGTAAATGCGGATCAAGCGTTGTACGAATGGAAAGCCCACCTTCATAAAGTGTTTTAGCCCCATAGCGATGTATTAAACGACGCCGCACTTCTTCAGTAAAATAATCAGCTGCAAAAACATAGCTATCACTCCCACGGATTGTCGCTCCTAAAGGTTTAGCTTTCGCTTTTTCACCTTGTTCACGTGTTACATATCCATTTGCAATCATCCGGTCTATAACCCAATTACGCCGATCAATAGCACGCTGTGTATTCTTAAATGGATCATAATTTGCTGGTCCTTTTGGAAGAGCAGCCAAATAAGCACATTGTTCTAGCGTCAGGTCATTGACGGATTTATTGAAATAGGTCAATGAAGCAGCAGCTATGCCATAAGTGCCACGACCCAGATAAATTTCATTGAGATAAAGTTCGAGAATATGATCTTTTGAATAAGTTTTCTCAATACGCATTGCTAAAATAGCTTCCTTAAATTTACGTTCTAACGTTGTTTCTGAACTTAAAAGGAAGTTTTTAGCGACTTGTTGCGTTATAGTTGATGCACCCTCAGGACGTCTTCCAGAACCAATATTACGAATATTATTGATCAAAGCTCGAGAAAGTCCTTCAGGATCTAAACCAAAATGATGATAAAAGTTTTTGTCTTCAGCTGAAATGAAAGCATTTATAACAAGCTTTGGTATTGATTGAATCGGTAAATAGAGGCGATGTTTTGTTGCAAACTCTGCCATAAGACGGCCATCAGAAGCATGGACACGGGTCATTACCGGCGGCTCATAAAGTGAAAGAACTTCATAATCAGGGAGTGCATTTGCTTGACCACTGGTCATAACACCCCACGTTATTGCACCATAAAGTCCAATAACAATAAAAAAACGAAGAAGATATCTTAAAAAAATCATCATAAAAACGGCTATCGCTTTCTTAAGAATTAATTAAAGAAAAAATACGTTACTTCAAACACACCAAGTGGATATCACCACAAGATTGAGATCAAGAGAAATTGTTTTCTATCTTTTATTTATACCAGGGTACACTAGAAGCCCATATTGATACTCTATTTTCTCATAAATTTAAAGAGGCTGTATCATTTTCTGCCTATAATCAGCAAATTGACGAATAGAATGAGCAATAGAGGCTGCCATTTGTTTTCTCCAATGAGGATCATTTAATAACTTTTCATCCTCTTTATTGGATAAATAACCTATCTCTATCAAGACTGAGGGTATATCTGAAGCTCTTAAAACTTGAAAATTAGCATACCGATGTGGGTTATTAATCAAGTTAATATGATTCTTTGATAAACTTGAAATAACACTATTTGCAAAATTAACCGAAAATGTATGTGTTTCACGTCGTGTAAGATCCATCAAAATATCTGTAACTTCGAGCGTTTCATCTGCAGGCAAACCATCAAGCAAATCAACTTTATTTTCATTTTCAGCTAAAGATTTTGCAATGGCATCAGAGGCTTTATCTGATATGGTATACACTGTGGCACCGCGAAGAGAATGTAGATCAATCGTATCTGCGTGAATAGATATAAAAAGATCAGCATCAAACTCTTGCGCTTTTTTAACTCTTTCACTTAGTCTTAAAAAAATATTGGAATCTCGTGTTAAAGCAACGGTAATATGAGAATCCTTTTGTAATTCGTCTCGCAATGCACGCGCAAAGTCTAAAGTCACATCTTTTTCTAAAATTCCAGTAACACCCCGTGCACCACCATCAATACCACCATGACCAGGATCAAGAACAACACGGAAATTATATGCTGGCATTAACTGTGTTTTTGTATCAAAATTGCTTCTTTGCTGTTTTTTTAATATCTCATCAAATTTTTCTTGTGTACTTTTACGAATATCAATCAGCAACTGCCATAAACCATTATTTAATTTTTTTACGACATTTTTTTCAACCACAAAAGCCGTTTTACTTGTCAAAATAATGCGTGAAGTCTGTATGTCAGAGAAAGCATAACGCACATCTGAAAGCATAACGGATAATGTACTCCGTTTCTTTAAAGGCGTATTTTGCATCGAAAAGTCAATTGTAGGTAAATTGATAACCAAACGTGCGGGCCTGTCCAAAATCTGTAAACGAACATTTGGTTTTGAATTAAAAACCGCAATAATACGCGTATGAACACTATCACCAATGGTTCGAAAATTAATAAGTCTCAGAGGATCTGCGGCTTGAACACTAGTTTGGAGTAGCAAAAAAGATAATAAAAAGCATGTGACGAGCACAATAACATCCCCATAAGCTGTTTTCAGCTTTTTGGTAAAAAAAACTCTTATCATAAGCAAAATACTCTACATTACCTTTGTAATAATTTATCTTGGTTACATAAAACGATACACCAATTTATTATCTATTTTTCAATAAAAGCTAAATAAACACCTCAAAACGAAATTAAGGGCATAAAGATATTATAATTATACATGATTTACATTGTTACTTGCCAAACGCATGATATCAACATAAAAGAATATTTATGCTTCCTAGCTGATAATAGTCATCTAAATTATCTGTAACTCATATTAAGTTGTCTTTAGAGGTTTTTTGTCTATTATGCGTTGAGACTTTTTTATGGATGAAAAATTTCTATGTTGTAACATTAGGATTGCATTACTTAAGATTCGTTGGTTCGGATATCCGAACTGTTTTAAAGATTATTTTACCGGAGACTTTTAAGAAATATGAGTCATAAAAAACAGATGGAAATAATGATGAGAAATGGTGTAAATGCAGTCATGCCTTTGCACGTGGTGTTCCGTCCTGTTTTTCTGGTACCTCCCTTTTATGGCAGACAGCCTTTTATGTTTACGAATAGTTATAGCATTCGTTTGAATAAAATTGTGCATGTCGCCTTCAGGATATTAACTTATGTCAAACAAAATGCTTATAGATGCCTCCCATCCGGAGGAAACACGTGTTGTTGTTGTTCACGGCAACAAAATTGAAGAACTTGATTTTGAATCAGAACATAGAAAACAGCTCAAGGGGAATATTTATCTCGCACGTATTACGCGTGTAGAACCGTCTCTCCAAGCGGCTTTTGTTGAATATGGTGGAAACCGACATGGTTTTTTAACATTTTCTGAAATTCATCCTGATTATTATCAAATTCCTATTGCTGATCGCCTTGCTCTTCTTGAAGAAGAAGAAAAAGAAGCTATAGGAGAAAATTCTGTAGATACCTTTACGGAAGAAGCAACTAAAAATAAAAAACGCTCCAGAAGAACAAAAAAAAATGGAAAAAACAATGTCATAGCAACCGATATTGAAAGTGACATCACATCTGAAGCGACAATAATTGATAATACAGAAGAAGCATTAAATGCCGATATCTCTGATGATGAGATCGAAATGGTCGGTGCTGAGGACATCCGTGAAGAGCTCCCAATTTATCAAAGAAAACAAGGGCGCCAGTATAAAATTCAAGAAGTCATTAAACGACGTCAAATTTTGTTGGTACAAGTTATCAAAGAAGAGCGTGGTAATAAAGGTGCTGCCCTTACAACATATCTATCTCTAGCTGGTCGTTACTCTGTTCTAATGCCCAACACAGCACGTGGTGGTGGTATTTCACGAAAAATTACGAACATACAAGACCGTAAGCGTCTTAAAGAAATCGTAAAAGAATTAGCCGTTCCAAAAGGTATGGGCGTTATCTTACGAACCGCTGGTGCCAATAGAACAAAAGCTGAAATTAAACGTGATTATGAATATCTTATGCGGTTATGGGATACTATTCGCACTTTGACACTCGAGTCAACGGCGCCATGCCTTGTCCATGAAGAAAGCAATCTCATCAAGCGCTCTATACGAGATCTTTACAATAAGAACATTAGTGAAATTCTTGTCTCTGGAGACCAAGGATATCGTGAAGCGAAAGACTTTATGCGTATGCTCATGCCAAGTCATGCAAAAGTTGTGCAACCTTACCGTGATCCTACGCCCATTTTTGCAAGAAATAATATTGAAATTCAACTTGATAAAATGTTGCAACCACAAGTTTCTTTAAAATCTGGTGGTTATCTTGTTATTAATCAAACAGAAGCACTTGTTGCTATTGACGTAAATTCTGGCCGCTCTACGAAAGAATTCTCTGTCGAAAAGACAGCCTTACAAACTAACCTTGAAGCTGCTGAAGAAGTCGCGCGTCAATTACGCTTGCGTGACCTTGCTGGTTTAATTGTGATTGATTTTATCGATATGCTTGAAGAACGCAATGTGAAGCTTGTCGAAAAAAAATTAAAAGATTGTTTAAAAAACGATCGTGCTCGTATTCAAGTTGGTCATATTTCACACTTCGGCCTTTTAGAAATGAGTCGTCAACGTATTCGCATATCGGTTTTAGAAAGTACGACACAGCCATGCCCACATTGCGCAGGAACAGGAACTATACGTTCTGAATCATCAATTGCGTTACATGTCATGCGCTCAATTGAAGAATATCTTCTTCATAATTCGCAACATAATATTATCGTGCGCACCCCCGTAGCAACAGCGCTTTATGTATTAAATCATAAACGCAATATTCTTGTTAATTTAGAAGCTCGCTTTAAACTTAATATTAGTATTGAAGCAGATGATAGTATTGGAACACAACATCTTGTTATTTCTAAAGGCTCAATAGCAGAGAAAATTTCTCAATCTTCATTGGAAGATGAGAATAAGCAAGAAATTGAAGATTCTGTTTTCATAAAAAGTGAATCTATTGAAAATCCTTCTCCCATTGAAATAAACCAAAAGTGTCGGCGCAAAAATCGTCACGGTGAAATTACTGATCATTCTCTCTCCAACGTTCATAAAAAAGAAGATACCTTGAATAATGATTCTTATCGTCGAGGACGTCGTCGAGGACGTCGTGGTGGTCGACGCAATCAAGATAATAATTTTCATCAGATTCGCGTTCCTTATGCAGAACCAGTAGGAGATTTTGCTAAGCAAGCTTTAGCAGAAATTAAAGCAGCGCATCGCAAACGTCGTGTTTCACCTGCTAAATCTTTTGAACTTGAAGAAACAAAAAATAATACACAAGCTCTAGATATACAACAACAGAGTGAATCTGAAAAAAATGATACAAGTATTAAACCTAAAAAACGTAAAACACGTTCTTCAAAAGTAATAGAAAATCAACTTTCTTTAGAGAATGATCAAAATATTGCAGAACAAAAATCTCTTGAAGAAAAACCTACAATCAGTTCGGTGCGTAAAACTAAAACAAAAAAAGCAGACAAATCTATTCATGAGGTAGAAGATAAAGCTCTTAAAAAGAGTAAAAAATCAACACGTGGAACACGTAAAAAATCATCTTCTAAAGAGACAACGCAAGTACAAAAAATATTAGAGCAAGAAACTGTAATCGAGATGGAGGAAGTTATCGAAACCTCTCCTTCCCAAATTGAAGAAACAATTAATCAACCCGTTGTTATTTCATCAACGCCTAATGATTCTTCCAAAACTGAACGTATTGGTTGGTGGAAACGCAGAATTCTTTCGAAAAATTAAGGATTTTAAAAAACCGCCACAGAAAACTGTGGCGGTTCAAATAAACAATTATAGAAAACGTTTTGACCAAATTTTATGGTGTGGTTTTATTACTTTTGTTTTGCTTTTTCTTGCTCAGCACGCATACGCTCTTCAATTTCTTTTTGTTTTGATTGAATAGCTTGCTGCAGCTTTATTTGTTCTTGTTGAAAATCTTTTTCTTCCATACCAGGACCGGTATAGGCTGCTGTAAATCCATTCAGAGAAAATTCAATAGGATTAGCTGAACCACGGAAATTAACTGTGGTTACAACCATTTTTGTACCACTTTTCATAGCTGCTATAAGCTTATCATCTAAAACATCATTGGCAATACAACTTGGTCCATTACAAATCACATAAGGGATTTTTTTAGAGAAATCATCACCAATTTTAATATGAACACCTTCTGGCAAAAAACGACCTGTAGGTACTTGAATACCTATACGTTTCTCATTTTGCTTCCCTTTTATTTCAACAAGATTAAAAGCCGTTAAAGGTTGTCCCGTATTCGATAATACAGTATTCATTGTATTACAAATATCAACATCATGCTGCTTACTGCAAACTTTGTACCAACCTTGTGATAAAGTTTGCGCATTTGCAGAAATACCAGCTATAAGAAAAAGGGCAGCGGCTCCAACTAATACTGAAACAGCAGAATAAACATTTTTATGCGACATGATTAAGTTAATCCTTTCAACGCGCTCTTAAGTAACTTCAAAAAAATATTAAATATAATTCCAACTTAATGTATTAAATTATAATGAAATAACAATTAATTTTACTATTTTTACTTCAATATTTAAAAAAAAGTCAAATTTAGAGAAAAAATACGACGAGCCATTCTAATTTTTATACACTCATATCATTTCCCCTCTTCATCACATTGGTATTTGATGCAATCTATCCATAAAACACCTCTGTGCATTTAAACTAAGATTACACAAACGAATCAATATTGCAATATTAATTAAAATAAACTCTGATACTACTCTAAAAAACTTACTAATTAAAATTTTTACATTTATTACTCTTCATGTTAAGCTTATAGAACCTTAGCAACAGGTGTTGCAATGCATGAAGCTCCAAAATATCAGATAAATTTTACTGTTTTCCTTATGTGCCTCGTGTGATACACAAAAACAAAATCATCTACGATATTATTGAAACATTTAATGAATTAAAACCACTGATTGTCTAAAATTTCTGCATAATTGTAAGAGAGCTTTTTGCTAATGAACAATTTTCTGCCCTTGTTTACAAAATAATAGTGATACGCTTTTGTAATAAAAATTTTATATTCCATAGCGTTTAACTAAACAGTTTAGTTTAAAAATATGCTACTAAAGAAGTGCTTTTTTCTTAATTAAACAACACATTTTCTTAGAGAGAAAATCTATAACTGCTGAAAATATTTTATTTATAATAAACTTTCTTAAAATATAATAACATATTAATTTATAATAATAATTTATCTTTTTTCTATTTCTATATTGTATGAAAGATCCTAATAGCGCAAACCTCTCTTATATTGAATCAATAAAATTTATCCACTTGTACATCACAAGCAGAGTTAGTTTTATAGATAAAACTACTGAACAAAGGAATTCCCCCTATGAATCATCTCACGTGCCTAAAGCCATAATAAATTTATGCTTATATATTATACATCTATTATTGCACCTCTGTACAAATATCATCTCTCAGCTTTATAACGTGAATAAAAAATATAGCTTTTATCAATTTATTTTAAGTTATTTCTCAAATAAAATAATTTACTAAAATGATAAATTCTTTTCATCTTTTACAACATCAAAGATATAAATCGTTAATGATTTAAGTTTTAAGAAAAAATGAATTCAAAGTATCATTTTGTTTCCATATATAACACAATTTAGAGCTATAAAATATTTCTCTTATCGTATTAATGAAACAATATTTATGATATGAGATGTATCGTCATTAAAATAATTAATCAGATAAAAATAAAAAACTACAAGCACAAAAAATTATGCATAAAAAGAAAACATAAAAAAGATATATGAGTTTATTATTTAATATATATATATTAAATCTTATATGATAAGAATAACAGATAATATATTACGTGTATAATATTACTTTATTATAAATAATAAATAATAACTCAAAAAATAAAATATATTATTACTAATATGTTTTAACTATTGTTTAGTATATCAGCTTAATTTCTCTGTATTTATATGAGTAAATTTTTAATTGAATAACTCTTCAACATGGGAACGCATACGATTCATAATACTCTTTCTCTTTTCTGGCAGCATTATATTATATATTTCTCTCGTGCTTCTACATAATAAAGGAGCAGATTTTACATTCGAAGGATTGCGCATCACCATATCCTTTATACCACTAATTATCTCTTCTTCAAAATCTGAGACACTAATCACCATTCGTTCTTCAAAGTGCTTTATTAATTCAGGATCTATTGAATTGATTGCATCTTTTGCCCATCTAAAATCTTTTTTCCTCCAACCAAAATCTTTCCGTAATAAATCCCCTATATCACTGTCCAACAGACTCTCTTGAATTTTACAAGAAAGAACCATAAAGGGATAGAGTCGTATCGTTTCATCAATCGCTCTATCGTTAAGAGTTTCTACATTTGCTGTATCATCACTCATTCCTAATTCAGAAGCGCTTCGAGACCTTAGATATTCTGTTGCTTTACTTAATTTTCTTTCATACTCTCCTACTCTATACTCTCTTGCCCTATGCGCTCTATATGCTAAATTCTCCATTTCTTGCGCTAAATCACTTAGTTTTGAAGAAAGCTTATAACGCTCTTCATTAAGGTCTCCGTGTTCTTGTAGCAGCTTATCATGTTCTATATTATGAGAACGTATTTGCAAAAGTGTTAAATCAGCAAATGTCATTTTCAATGAATTTCATCCTCTTTTCAATAACTTGTAGTCTTTCTTTAATACGCTTATATTTCTCATCAAGCGTTAAACCAGAAAGAGATAATTCGGTTAAGCTAAACTCAGCGTGAGCGTTTTTTACGCCATATATCAAAGTGAGTAATAAAAAAACGATAGTTAGACACTTTTGTAATGAAGAAAGCATGCTATCTTTACCTAAATTTTTTCTTTCTAAAAAATTTACAGGAGCTTATTAGCTTATTATATGCAAGTGCTATTTAATGCGGTTAAACCGTCTAATCTATTTTCTTCATTATATCAATACGTATATAATAAAAACTAAATAAATATATAAAGGGTTCTTTATTATAAACTTAAATTTTATTCTTATAAAAAATCAATAACTTTTTGTTTTTATAGAATAATTTTATAAAAATGAGTAACAGTTCTGAAACAATAAAGATATTTTTTAAACAGAATGTTGTTCTGCCATTTCGACAAGCTGTGTCATAATATTCGCTGCTCCAACAAGCCTTTCATCCGCTGAGGACCAATCACGAATAAGAGCAATACTTTGATCTGGTCGAATTTTTGCCATTGAACCTTGTTTTCCCACCCACTGAACAAGAGCAACACTATTTGCGAAATAGTTATTACGAAACTGTATGACAATCCCCTTTGGTCCAACATCTAATTTTTCTACATGTGCTTTTCGACACAATGTTTTAATATGAAAGACTTTAAGAAGATGTTGAACCTCAAGAGGCAAAGGACCAAAGCGATCAATTAACTCCGCTGCAAATTCATCAATTTGTTCTAAACCATCAAGTTCTGTTAAACGACGATAAAGTCCCATACGTAATGATAAGTCAGGCACGAAACTTTCTGGTATCATCACTGTTGTACCAAGGGAAATTTGAGGTGACCATTGCTTATCTTCATTTAGCTCTCCATCTTTTAATTCAGCAACAGCTTCTTCAAGCATTTTTTGATAGAGTTCAAATCCAACTTCTTTGATATGCCCCGATTGCTCTTCACCTAAAAAATTGCCTGAACCGCGGATATCCATGTCATGGCTTGCCAATTGAAAACCGGCCCCTAAGGTGTCAAGAGATTGTAACACTTTAAGACGGCGATCAGCAGCAGTTGTTAAAACTTTACCAGCAGGAAATGTAAAGAGAGCATACGCACGTTGTTTTGAACGTCCTACCCTACCACGTAACTGATAAAGGGCAGAAAGACCAAACATCTCAGCACGATGCACAATTAGGGTATTGGCTGTTGGAATATCAAGACCTGATTCAATAATGGTTGTTGAGAGCAGCACATCATATTGTCCATCATAAAATGCATTCATGATATCATCAAGTTGTCCAGCCGGCATTTGTCCATGAGCCACAACGAATTTCAGTTCTGGCACATGTGTTTTGAGATATTCTTCTACAAAAGCCAGATCAGAAATACGAGGACAAACATAGAAACTTTGTCCACCACGATAATATTCTCGAAGCAGGGTCTCTCGTATAACAAGTGCATCAAAGGGTGAAATAAAAGTACGAACCGCCATTCTATCAATGGGGGGGGTTGTTATCAATGAAAGTTCACGTACACCCGATAAAGCTAACCCTAAAGTGCGTGGTATGGGAGTTGCTGAAAGTGTGAGAACATGAATATCACTTTTAAGCTCTTTTAAACGCTCTTTGTGTTTGACACCAAAATGCTGTTCCTCATCAATGATAAGAAGACCTAACCGTAAAAAATTAACTGCACCACTTAATAATGCATGGGTTCCAATGACAATATCGATTGTACCATCTGAAACACCTTTTTTTACTCGTGCAAGTTCTTTCGCTTTTACAAGCCTCGAAGCATGTCCAATTTTAACCGGTAATCCTTGAAAACGCGAAATAAATGTTTTGTAATGTTGACGTGAAAGCAAAGTTGTCGGTACAACAACAGCAACCTGATATCCATTTAATGCTGCAACAAAAGCACTTCGAATGGCTACTTCAGTTTTTCCAAAACCAACATCACCGCATATCAAGCGATCCATCGGCTTGCCTGAGGCTAGATCGTCCAAAACAGCATCAATTGCATTCATTTGATCTTCCGTTTCTTCATAGGGAAAGCAAGCAACAAACTCATCAAATGGTCCAATTGGTGGAAGTAAAGCAGGCGCAGCACGAGTCATACGCTCTGCAGCTATACGGATTAATTGCCCTGCCATTTCCAATAAATGTTTTTTAAGCCGAGCTTTACGTGCTTGCCAAGCAACACCTCCTAATTTATCTAAAGTTACCTCTGTTCCTTCTGAGCCATAACGTGAGAGAAGCTCAATATTTTCAACAGGTAAAAAAAGTAAATCACCTCCAGCATATCTAATTTCAAGGCAGTCTCGTAAAATTCCAGTGGTTCTGATGGTTTTAAGACCAACAAATTGGCCAATACCGTGGTCGATATGCACAATAATATCACCAGAATTTAAAGCAGAAATTTCAGAAATAAAATTTGTATTATTCTTACGCCGCTTTGGCGATCTTATAAAACGATCGCCAAGGATATCTTGCTCTGCTATAATAGCCAAATCTTCAGCCACAAAACCATGTTCTATCATGATAACAGCTGCTAATATGCGATCCCGAGGTGTTGCTTTGACAGTTTGCAAAGATTTTGCAACATCTATTTTTTTCAATCCATGCTCATCGAGAACTTGTAACAAACGATTGAGAGATCCTTCACTCCAACACGCTAAAAGCACTTTTTTACCAGCAGCGCGTAAAGATGCGATATGATTAATAACACTTGAAAAAACATTTTTTTCCTGCGCATTACGCTCTTTTACAAAATCATATCCTTGTTTAACATTGGTGTGAATAACAGTTTGTTCCAAACTTTGTGGAATATTAAAAGGCGAAAAATCAATACGCTGCGAAGATTGTTGCGCACCTTCCAAAACACGCTCTGGCGTTAAATAAAAAAGACTAGGATCTATTGGATGATAAGAAGTAGAATTTTTTTCATCACTTTCGCGCTCTTTGCGCGCATTATAATAGTCTTCAATAAGACGATAGCGCTCAATGAAGACTTCTTCTATGAGATGCTCAAAAACTATCGGTAAGTTGCCACAATGGTCAAAAAAGCTATCAAGGTTTTCATAAAAAAATGGAAGCCAATGTTCCATACCGGCAAAACGCCGACCTTGAGAAATTGCTTCATAAAGCATGTTATTTTTTTGTGATACACCAAATGTACGGGTATAATTGCTTTTAAAACGACTGATGCGTTCTGGTGTAAGAACAACCTCACTCATTGCCTGTAATAAAAGTTCAGTTTTTTGGCCTGTTGTCCTTTGACTTTCTGGATCAAATACGCGGATACTTTCTAGGGTATCTCCAAAAAAATCAAGGCGTAAAGGTTCAACATCCATCGGAGAAAAGATATCAAGTATTCCTCCTCTTACAGCAAACTCACCAACATCACGGACAACCGTAACGCGTTCAAAACCATTGGTTTCTAGAAATTGAATAAGATTTCCCATGTTATTGCGCTGGCCAACACGTGCGTGAATAAGCTGAGCTTCTATCATTTCACGAGGAGGCAACTTTTGCATAATTGCATTTGCTGTTGTTAATATAATTGCAGAATATGGATCTTTCCGTAAATTTGCTATGTGTGCCAATGTTGATAGTCGACGTGCCATAACAGCAATTCCTGGTGATACGCGATCATAAGGCAAACAATCCCATGCAGGAAATTGAAGTACGGGTAAATTGGGTTCAATAAAATTTAAAACTTGTTGTAAATGCGCAATTTTTGTTCCGTCACGGACAACATAGATGAGCGGTTTACCTTGTGCAATTTCTGAACTTAATTTAGCAAGCGCAAAGGCTTCAAATCCATCAGTAACGCCATCTAAAATCATACGAACAGAATTATTTTTGGGAATAACAATTTTTTTAAATATAGGCATCGGGATTAATAACTTAAGCAAGTACGATAATTGGCAATATCACGGAAAAGTGGACTATCAACTTCAGAGGGGGGCAAAATTTCTCCAGTAATCCATGTGAGTAAATCACGATCATCAAAAGACATAATATACTCAAGCTCAGAGAGCGTTCTATCATTCATCCCAGTAATATGAGCATCGACATAATGTCCAAAAATGAGATCCATTTCACGAATACCGCGATGCCATGCACGAAAAATCAATCGACGACGACGAGCATCTAATTGATTTTTGTCAACGACAAAAACTGTCATAAAAAATCTCCTTGAATAAAGTAATATAAACTATTCAATTAGTCGTATAAAATTTTTACCTTTCTTTAAGGAAGTTCTATAATCTTTTGTTCTTTAAGTGTAATTCGACGATGCATTTGCTTAGCCAAAGCGTAATTATGTGTTGCAATAAGAGCAGAAAGACCAGACTGACGAACAAGGATAGATAAAGCTTGAAAGACATAAGCTGAAGTTACTGGATCAAGATTTCCTGTAGGTTCATCAGCCAAAAGAACCGAAGGGCCATTTGCTACTGCACGTGCAATAGCAACACGTTGTTGTTCTCCTCCCGATAACTCTGAGGGACGATGGTTCGCACGATGAGAAACACGCAGATACGTCAATAATTTGCGCGCACGATCTTCTGCTATAGATTTTTTTAATCCTGCTATCATTTGGGGTATCATGACATTTTCTAACGCCGTAAACTCTGGAAGTAAATGATGAAATTGATAAACAAAACCAATATCATTTCGTCTTATAGCTGTTCGCTCACTATCAGAGCGCTTTGCACAAGAAACACCCCGTAACATCACATCACCAGCTGTTGGTTTTTCTAATAATCCAGCAATATGAAGAAGTGTTGATTTTCCAGCACCAGATGGTGCAACAAGTGCGACAAGCTCTCCACGATTAAGAATAAAATTCGCTTTATCTAAAACAATGAGTGGCTTATGACTCTCGAAAAAGTGTCTTTCAATCTCTACAAGCTCTAAAATAGCTGTCATTATTCATACCTCAAAGCTTGTACGGGATCTAGCTTAGCAGCACGCCATGCCGGAATGAGAGCAGCAAGAAACGACAAGAATAAAGCCATCATAGCAACCAAGATAGTCTGTTTCCACTCAATTTGTGCAGGCAATTTTGTTAAAAAATAAAGTTGAGGATTAAAAACGTCGACATTAAATAACCAAGATATAAAATCTTGGATATGATTAATATTCGCGGTCGCGATAACACCTAAAACTAAACCCAATATAGTTCCAATAAAACCAATCATCATTCCTGTAATGATAAATATACGCAAAATCGCACTCTGTTGAGCCCCCATCGTGCGTAAAATTGCAATATCATGACTTTTATCTTTTACAAGCATAATCAGCCCTGAAATAATATTTAAAGCAGCAACAAGAACGATCAGAGAAAGAATGAAAAACATAACATTTCGTTCAATCTGTAAGGCTGAAAAAAAAGCCTGATTGCGTGTACGCCAATCAATTAAATAGACCTGTTGTTCAACTGCTTTTTCTACAACAGGTTTTATTTGATCAACAGCATCAGGATCATTTAGAAATAATTCCAAAGACTGAACCTTATCTCCCAAATTAAAAAACATTTGTGCTTCATGGAGAGGCATAAAGATAAATATTGAATCATATTCAGACATACCAACTTCAAAAATAGCAACGACTTTATAAGCTTTCACACGTGGGGTAACGCCAAAAGGAGTCTCATCACCATCTGGAGTAATAATACGAATATCTCTTCCAACTGTCAGTCCTAATTTTTCTGCTAAGCCACTTCCAATTGCAACACCTTCTTCTTGATCAAACCGAGAAATCGATCCTAATTTAATGTTTTGAGAGACTGTTTTAAGCTTTTCTAGATCTTGTTTGCGCATACCACGAACTAACGCGCCAGAGCCACCTTGAACTTCACCTTGAACAAGCGCTTGACCTTCAATAACAGGTAAAGCAAACTTCACACCATTTGTAGTTTCTAAAGAAGAAATAAGAGTCTTATAATCAGAGAAACCAGAATCAACTGTTTGAATAATAAGATGCCCATTCATACCAAGAATACGATTGAGAAGTTCTGTACGAAAGCCATTCATCACCGCCATAACAACAACCAGAGCAAATACGCCCAACATAATCCCAATAAGAGAAATAATTGAAATAACAGATGCAACGACATGTTTTTTATTGGGAATCATATAACGAAAAGCGATCATCCACTCATAAGATGAAAAGCATTTGTTTTTCAGCCTCTTCATAATATTTCCTATTAAATTATAGAAAGTTGGCTGAGCACATCTTCAACCTTTAGAGATTTTTTTATTCCTGTTTTTCGATCTTTAATTTCAACTTCATTTTGTGCAATACTGTTAGGACCAACAATGATTTGCGTTGGCAAACCAATCAAATCCATTGTTGCAAATTTTGATCCAGGGCGTTCATTTCTATCATCTAATAACGGATCAAAACCAACCTTCTTTAATCCCTGATAGAGAAACTCACATGCCTGTGTGCATTTTTCATCATCGGGCTTCATATTGATAATCCCAAAATCAAACGGTGCCATAAACTTTGGCCAAATAATACCATTTTCATCATGAGAAGCCTCAATAGCGGCAGCAACAAGACGCGAAGGCCCAATACCATAAGATCCCATAGAGACCACATGCTCTTTTCCATATTGTCCCATAACTTTTGCTCCCATTGGAGCAGAATATTTAGTACCAAAGTGGAAAATATGCCCTACTTCAATACCACGCGCTGAAAGACGATTATGATCAGAAACTTTAGCCCACTCCTCTTCATTATGCATTTCTTCCGTTGCTGCATAAAAAGATGTCCATTGCTTAACAATATCATCTAAAACAGCTTTATCACTAAAATCGATTGAACTATCAGGAACGGTAAGTTCAAGAAATTGTTTATCACAGAAGATAGCACTCTCTCCTGTTTCAGCCAAAATGATAAATTCATGACTGAGTTCCCCCCCTATTGGACCTGTATCTGCACGCATAGGAATTGCTTTTAAGCCAAGGCGAGAAAAAGTGCGTAAATAAGCAACAAACATACGATTATAAGATGTTTCAGAGCCTTCATAATCAAGATCAAAAGAATAAGCATCTTTCATTAAAAATTCTCGTGCTCGCATCACACCAAAACGTGGACGAATTTCATCACGAAATTTCCATTGAATATGATATAAATTAAGCGGAAGATCTTTATAAGAACGAACATAAGAGCGAAAAATATCTGTTACCATCTCTTCATTGGTTGGACCATAAAGTAAATCACGCTTTTGACGATCTTTAATGCGGAGCATTTCCAAACCATAATCATCATAACGACCGCTTTCACGCCAAAGATCAGCAGACTGAATTGTAGGCATCAATATTTCTATTGCACCCGCACGTTCTTGCTCTTCACGAATAATTTTACAAACTTTATCAAGCACTTTTTTTCCCAAAGGAAGCCAAGAATAAATCCCTGATGTTTGTTGTCGAATCATTCCAGCGCGCAACATGAAGCGATGAGAAACAATTTCTGCTTCTTTAGGATTCTCTTTTAAAAGTGGAAGGAAATATTGAGAAAGACGCATTGAAATAATTAACTCCTAATCAGATCTATCATATCGGAACAATTTATCACACCCTCTATTCATCTATAGCCGCATTCTGAATACTTGCAAATATAACGATCTTATCATTTAAAAATTTATTGTGCTTTATTCTCTATTTTTCTTATTTAGCAATAAAATAAAAATGCTCTTCTCTTTTTAAATAACGTAATAGGAAAGTTCTTTTATTTTGACCGATGTAAAAAAACTGTACAGATAGGTTTTTTTTGCCAAATTTCATGAACAGCCGCTCTTACTGCACGTCGTGTTGCCTCTCGAATAAGTTCATTATTTTTCTGTTTCATGCGTGGGATATTATAAACTGTATTTTCTACGATATCTAAAAGAATATCTTTTAAACTTTTCCCCTTTCCATTACTTTCAGGTAACCCGAATGTTGTTAGACCTATATCCCCTAATAATTCATGCTTACTATTTATATGGAGAGAAATAGTAACATGACCAGCATAACTTAGTTTACGGCGTTCACGAATCCCTAATTCATCTTCATCTCCAATTAAGCAACCATCCTTATAGATGCGGCCAACAGGAACTTGATCAATAACTTCTACAGGCTCTGGTGCAAGACGTAACATATAGCCATTTCTGATATCCATAACAGTTTTAATACCCGCTTGACGTGCTAAAGTTGCCTGAGCCTTAAGATGCATTGCTTCCCCATGTACAGGGACAAGTATTTGTGGCTTTATCCAATCATACATCTGTAAAAGTTCTGAACGACGGGGATGACCTGAAACATGAACAAGTGCATCTTCATTCGTAATAATTTTAATACCCAAATCAATGAAACGATTTTGTACCTCAATAATCGCTTTTTCGTTTCCTGGAATACTTCGTGATGAATAAATAACGGTATCACCAGCGGAAAGTGCAATATTTTTCATTCCATCACGTGACAGTTTAGCCAAAGCAGCACATGGCTCACCTTGGCTCCCTGTGACAATTAAAACAAGATCTTTTCGCGAGATGTACCCATAATCATCTTCCGTTACAAATGGTGCTAAACCATTCATATAACCAAGCTCTTGTGCAACCATAATACTTCGCTTAAGGGAACGCCCAATGACAAGCACCTTACGTCCAGCAGCTTCAGCTGCAAGAGCAATAGAACGTATCCGACCAATATTAGAAGAAAAAGTTGCTATCGCAACGCGCCCTTCAGCTTTAGAAATAATCTCTGAAAGACTGGCTTGAACTTGCTGTTCTGAAGGAGAGATACCATCCCGACATGCATTTGTGGAATCACAAAGTAATGCTAAAACACCTTTTTTGCCTAAAGCACGAAATCTTTTTTCATCGGTTACAGCCCCGAGTGAAGGGGTATGATCAATTTTCCAATCACCAGTATGAATCACAGTCCCCAAAGAGGTTGTAATTGCTAAAGATACAGATTCTGGTATTGAATGGTTAACGGCTATAGCCTCTACAGCAAAGGAACCTACCTGAAAACAATCACCAGCTTGAAAAATATTGAGTAAAATTTTTTGAGATTCAAAATCTAATTGTTTTTTAGTTTCCAATAATCCTGCCGTAAAAGGCGTACAGTAAATCGGCACTTGTAACTTTGGACATAAATCAAGAACGGCCCCATAATGATCTTCATGTGCATGTGTTAAAACAAGACCCCGTATATTGTGTTTTTCACTTTCTAGAAAACGAATATCAGGCAAAACAAGATCGACACCTGGTAATTCAGAACCAGCAAAACTAATCCCCATATCAACCAGCAGCCATTCACGAAGATATTGGGGACCAAATCCGTAAGCAGCTAAATTCATCCCTATTTCACCTACACCTCCCAGAGGTAAAAAAACAAATTCACATCTATTGGCTGCAACCATAAACATCTCCCAAATCATTAAGGTATCTGATGATAAAATAATTTTTCAATAACGGCCTGCATTAACAGAATCAGCCAAACCAAAATGAACATCCCCAGCTGTTATAATGGCTGTCTGACCGTCTTTTCGCTTTATGATGCAGTTAAAATCACTATCAAGACCATCAAAAATACCCTCAATGACTTTTTCATCATTCACCACTTTGACATGTTTTCCAAGATGAGCGGAATATAAAAGCCATTTTTTTCGGATTATTTCACATCCTTTTGGTTGTTTCCAAAGAAGGTAATTTTTAGAAAAACACTCCGTCAAAACCGTAAATAATTGTTCTGCATCAATACGCAACCCGATATTCTTTAAGCTTGAAGTGGAATAGGGCGCATCTTCATAATTATATTTCACATTTATTCCAATACCAATAACCAAGGCATATTGTTGTGATGACAATTTTAAAATCTCAAGCAAAACTCCAGAGCTTTTTTCTCCTCTGAGCAAAATATCGTTTGGCCATTTTAAGCTCACAATATTGTTTGTCTGCTTTTCCTCTTTTATCAATTGTTTCATTGCCTCTACCACACTTACTCCAGCAACAAAACCAAGTTGAGCCGCAGTTTGATGAACAATATCATCAATTAATAAAAGACTAGAATAAAGGTTCCCTTTTGGACTAGACCAAGTCCTCCCTCTTCTTGCTCTTCCCTGTGATTGTTCTTGTGCAACAATCCAAAGATTACCTTGATGACCAGTTTGCGCTTTTCGTTGCGCAATAAGATTTGTTGAATCAACACTATCGTACGCTTCAACAGTGTATCCCTGTTTTTGTGCAAAATCTGATAAAGTATAAACCATATTCATTAAAACAATGCTGTTGCTGCTTTTTCTGCTAGCTCAGCGAACCAAACTCCAAAAAGCGCGTAAAATAAAATAAAGAATACAGAAAGACCAAGACAAAATTGAAGCTCTTTCGATAAAGCAACAAAATGCGCTTTTGCATCATCAAACCACATAATTTTAATGACTCGCAAATAGTAAAAAGCCCCAACTACAGACGCTATCATCCCAACGACAGCAAGTGGCGTAAGTCCAGCGTGGACAGCAGCAGAAAATGTATACCACTTTCCAAAAAAACCAGCCATAGGAGGTATGCTTGCTAAAGAAAAAAGCTGTATTGTCATCACAACAGCCATAAACGGATTCGTCTTTGCTAACCCTGAAAGATCATAAATATTTTCAACATTTCCATTCTGAGAGCGCATTCCAAGAATAAAGGCAAATGAACCAAGCGTCATTCCAAGATAAATAGTCATATAAAGGATAACGCTTTTTATCCCAAGCATATCTCCAGCAGATAAACCAACAAGTGCATAACCCATATGACTGATCGACGAATAAGCCATTAAGCGCTTAATATTATTCTGACCGATTGCAGCAAAAGCACCCAGTATCATTGATGTAATCGCCATGAACACCAAAATTTGTTGCCATGCAGGCATCACGTTATCAACACGCCCTAGGGGAATAAAGGTCACCACAATAATACGGATGATTAAAGCCATTGCAGCAACCTTAGGGGCACCAGCAAAAAATGCTGTAATCGGTGTGGGCGCTCCTTCATAAACATCAGGTGTCCACATATGAAACGGAACAGCAGAAATTTTGAAAGCCAAACCAGCTAAAATAAAGACAATTCCAAAAATGACCCCCAATTGTACATTTTTGCCCTTTAAAGCAAGAGCAATTTCGTGAAAACCAATTTGACCGGTAAAACCATAAAGCAAAGAAATACCATAAAGAAGCAACCCTGAAGATAATGCTCCTAAAACAAAGTATTTTATACCGGCTTCAGAAGATTTTACATTATTACGATTAATCGCTGCTAAAACATATAAAGCTAAAGATTGCAGCTCTAACCCCATATAAAGCGACAGCATATTACCCGCTGAAATCATAAACATCATTCCAAGGGTTGCTAAAAGAACAAGTACTGGAAACTCAAATATATTAAACTTTTGTGCATTGGCAAAACCAACAGACATAATAAGAGAAAAGAGTGCACCAATAAGCATTAAAATTTTCATATAACGACTAAAGGAATCGATAACGAGCGCATTGGTTTGAAATGAACCATTTTTCGGAAAAACTATAAGAATAATAATGGTTGCCACAAGAAGTGCCATAGCTAAACCTGTCACTGTTAAAGAAGCACGTGTATTGGAATAAACACCAATCATAAGCAGCACGACAGCTCCTAATGCAATTAAAAGCTCTGGAAGAATTAAGACTAATTGCGCTATTATTTCAGTTTGCATGTGCATTCTTCCCTTATCTAGTGCAGTTTATTGATGAGGGTTTCTACGGAAAACGCCGTTGCCTTAAGAATAGGCGTTGGATAGATACCAAAGAATATTGTAAGAATAACCATTGGATAAAGGAGGAATTTTTCTCTTAAAGAAAGATCTATTAATACTTTTAAATTCTCTTTATCCAAGGAACCAAAAACCACACGCCGATAAAGATAAAGGGCATAGGCTGCCGATAAGATAACACCTGTTGTTGCTAAAACAACAACCAATTTATTTACTTGAAAAACACCTATTAAGGTTAAAAATTCACCCAAAAATCCTGAGCTTCCAGGCAAACCAACATTTGCCATAGTGAAAATTAAGAAAACAACAGCATATTTAGGCATATTATTCACTAAACCACCAAACGCTGAAATTTCACGTGTATGCAAGCGATCATAGATAACCCCAACACAAAGAAACAATGCTGCTGAAACAATTCCATGGGATAACATCTGATAAATAGCCCCTTGTATCCCCTGTTCATTCGCAGCAAAAATACCCATTGTCACATACCCCATATGCGCTATTGAAGAATAAGCAATAAGTTTTTTGATGTCACTTTGAACAAGTGCAACCAGTGATGTATAAATAATAGCGATAAGCGATAATGTGAAAACAAAAGGCGCAAAATCTGCTGAAGCGATAGGAAACATAGGCAAAGAAAAACGAAGAAAACCATACCCACCTAATTTAAGTAAGACACCAGCTAAAATAACAGAACCCGCTGTCGGTGCTTCTACGTGAGCATCAGGGAGCCATGTATGAACTGGCCACATTGGCATTTTAACTGCGAAAGAAGCAAAAAATGCAAGCCATAACCATATTTGCATATGAGCAGGAAACTGATAATTGAGTAAAGTTGGTATATCAAGTGTCCCAGCCTCCCAATACATAACCATAAGAGCAACCAGCATAAGCACTGAACCAAGTAAAGTATATAAGAAAAACTTTATACTTGCATAAACACGACGTGCTCCTCCCCATACACCTATAATGATAAACATTGGAATGAGGCTGCCTTCAAAAAAAACATAGAATAGCATTGCATCAAGAGCACAAAAAACACCAATAATCGCAACTTCTAGAAGAAGAAACGCAATCATATAGGCTTTTAATCTCTCTTTAACATTCTCCCAACTTGCTAAAATACAGAAAGGCAAAAGAAAAGCCGAGAGAACAACAAAAAGAATAGAAATACCATCGACCCCCATATGATAGCTAATACCACCCCCTAACCAACTGGATTTTTCAACCATTTGAAAATTTTGGTTGCTAGAATCAAATCCTATCCAAATAATTAAAGAAATAATAAAAACAAATAGAGTCGTAAAAAATGCGACATTACGTATATTATGGCGTGCTACTTCACTATCATCTTTGATAAACAAAATCAGAAGAACACCAACAAGCGGCAAAAATGTAACCGTAGAAAGAATAGGCCAATCGGTCATTAGTTTACGCCCCCGATCATCATCCATGTAATGAGCAATGCAACGCCGATAAGCATTGCAAATGCATAGTGGTAAAGATAGCCTGTTTGCATTCGAACAACTCTATTTGTAATATCAACAACACGCGCTGCAATACCATTGGGACCTAGACCATCAATAATCTTACCGTCTCCCACTTTCCAAAGAAAAGAACCAATTCTAAAGGTAGGACGAACAAATAAAAAGTTATATAATTGATCGAAATACCACTTTTGGTAAAGAAAGTGATACACTCCTGGCATAATACGCGCCATTTTCTTGGGAAGAGAGGGAGCCACAATATAAAATAAATAAGCCAACATAAACCCAAGAATCATTGCTATAAAAGGCGACCATTTTACCCAATTAAAAACATGGTGAGCATCATGAAGAATATGATTATGGCTGCTTGTAAACAATGCTCCCTTCCAAAAAGCATTATACAAGTCACCAAAAAAGTAAGGTTGGAAAACGACACCAGAAAATATTGCTCCAATAGATAAAAGAAAGAGTGGAATCAACATAACTGGAGGCGATTCATGAACATGATGCATCACATCAACTGTTGCCCGTGGTTTACCATGGAATGTCATAAAGATAAGTCGCCATGAATAGAAACTTGTTAAAAAGGCAGAAAAAACAAGAAGATAAAAAGCATATCCTGAAGCAATATTATGAGATGCAAAAGCAGACTCTATAATCGCATCTTTTGAGAAAAAACCTGCAGTCCCGAAAAGTGTTCCTGGAATTCCAACTCCGGTCAAGGCAATGGTCCCGACCATCATCATCCAATAGGTGACCTTTATATGTTTGCGTAACCCACCCATTTTTCGCATATCTTGTTCATCAGATACAGCATGAATCACAGAACCTGCACCAAGAAACAATAAGGCTTTAAAAAAAGCATGCGTAAAAAGATGAAAGACAGCAGCGCCATAAGCTCCAACACCTAATGCCACAAACATATAACCAAGTTGAGAGCATGTAGAATAAGCAATAACACGCTTAATATCATTCTGCACCAACCCCACAGTTGCTGCAAAAAACGCTGTTGTTGCACCAACAATAATAATCACGGTCAAAGCAGTTGAAGAAAGTTCAAAAATTGGCGACATACGCGCAATCATAAAAACACCAGCCGTTACCATTGTAGCGGCATGAATAAGCGCTGATACAGGGGTTGGCCCTTCCATTGCATCAGGCAGCCAAGTATGTAAAAGAAATTGTGCGGATTTTCCCATCGCACCAATAAATAATAAAAGACATGTAATGGTAATTGCCGTCTGCCCATCAAATTGCCAATCTAAAAATGTCATATTTTGTATAAAGCTCTTGTCGGCAGCTTTTGCAAAAATAGAGGCAAAATCAACCGATTGGAACAAAACAAAAATACTAAAGATTCCTAAGAGAAAACCAAAGTCTCCAACACGGTTAACTACAAAAGCTTTCATTGCGGCCTTATTAGCAGAATCGCGCTGAAACCAAAAACCAATGAGTAAATAAGAAGCAAGTCCGACACCTTCCCATCCAAAAAACATCTGAATCAAATTATTGGATGTGACCAACATAAGCATCATAAATGTAAACAAAGAAAGATAAGAAAAAAAACGAGACCTTGAAGGGTCATGGTGCATATAACCAATTGAATAAATATGCACCAATGCCGAAACACTATTCACAACAATAAGCATGACAGCTGTTAATGCATCAACATGTAAAGCCCAATTAAAGCTTAAGTCACCAACAGTCATCCAATGTAATACCAATACATCAATCGCTGGAATATGACCAAGTGCAGTACTGAAAAATGCTATCCACGATAATATGGCAACAACAACCATAAAGCTACATGTTATCAATTCACTCGCACGATCTCCTATCGTTTTTCCACCTAGTGCAGCAATTAAAAAACCCAAAAGCGGAAGAAAGACAATCGTATAATACATTACTGGTTAGCCTTTCATTACATTAACATCTTCAACCGCAATGGAACCACGATTACGGAAAAAAACGACCAGAATTGCTAAACCAATGGCAGCTTCAGCAGCTGCTACGGTTAAGACAAATAAAGCGAATACCTGACCAACGAGATCATGAAGAAATGCTGAAAATGCAACAAAATTGAGATTAACTGAAAGTAATATAAGCTCAATGGACATCAAGATAATAATCACATTTTTTCTGTTGAGAAAAATTCCAGCAATACCAATTGTAAACATCAAAGCAGAAACAGTGAGATAATGTGTAATATCAATATACATCTGCATAGCCCCCCTTACATACCTTTGCCTGATTCAACTTGTTTGATTTCGATGGCACTTTCTACCGTTCTAGAAACTTGCTCCGCAATAGATTGCCGCTTTACTCCTAATTTATGACGAAGTGTTAAAACAATAGCTCCAATCATTGCAACCAATAAAATCATTCCAGCAATTTGAAAATAGAAAACATAATCCGTATAGAGAATATCACCTAATGCTTGTGTATTTGTTCGCTGCGCTAAATCTGGCATTGGTTGCGTAACATGCGTTCTCAAGACTGGAGAAAAATAGCTACTCATAAAAACAACAATCAATTCTACAGCGATAATAACACCAATAAGAGCTCCAATAGGAGCATACCGAAGAGTTCCACTCTTTAACTCAGCAAAATCAACGTCAAGCATCATAACGACAAATAAAAATAAAACAGCGACAGCTCCAACATACACAACAAGCAGAATAAGCCCTAAAAACTCTGCTCCTGCAAGTAAAAACAAAGCTGCTGCATTAAAAAATGCGAGGATTAAAAACAAAACAGAATGCACTGGATTGCGTGCTGTAATAACAATAACTGCACTTGTTAGCATAATAAAAGCAAACAAATAGAAAAATGCCGCCGCTAGATCTGTTAGCATAGGCTTCTCCTTAATTATTCAAACAATTGGTATAAACTTCATACCAGATTACAATTTATCGGAAAAATACCCGACACCTCATTTAACGATACACTTAACGATAAGGCGCATCCATCAATATATTTCGAGCAATTTCTCGCTCCCAGCGATCTCCATTCAATAAAAGTTTTTCTTTATCATAATAAAGTTCTTCACGTGTTTCCGTCGCAAACTCAAAATTTGGACCTTCGACAATAGCCTCAACCGGACAAGCTTCTTGACAAAAACCACAGTAAATACATTTAACCATATCGATATCATAACGGACAGTTCTACGTGTACCATCATTGCGCCGTGGCCCAGCTTCAATTGTAATCGCTTGAGCAGGACAAATCGCTTCACATAATTTACAAGCAATACACCGTTCTTCACCATTTGGATAGCGACGCAATGCATGCTCACCGCGAAAACGCTGAGATACAAAACCTTTTTCATAAGGATAATTAATCGTGGGCTTTGGTGAAAAAAATTGGCGCATAGCTAAGAAAAAAGCACTCACAAATTCCAATAGAAGAAGTGACTTTGCCGCCTGAATAAAACCTGACATCGTAAAATCTCCTCTTAAACGAAATCCGTAAACTTTAAAAAAGCAGCAGTTATCACAACCATTGCTAGTGAGAGAGGAAGAAAAACCTTCCAACCAAGCCGCATGAGCTGATCATAGCGATAACGTGGAACAAATGCTTTAACCATAGCAAACCAAAAAAATACAAAACAGACTTTTAAAACAAACCAAATGATACCAGGAACCCAATTAAGCCACCAAACATCTAAGGGAGGCAGCCAACCGCCTAAAAATAGAATGGTTGTTAATGCGCACATTAAAACAATCGCAACATATTCACCTAGAAAGAAGAGCATGTAAGGCGTTGAAGAATATTCTACCATATGACCAGCAACAAGTTCGGATTCTGCTTCCACCAAATCGAATGGAGGACGGTTTGTCTCTGCAAGCGCAGAAATAAAAAATATAATAAACATTGGAAAAAGGACCAACCAATTCCAATCGAGAAAACTGTTAAAAGGAAGACCAAGAGTTGTACCAAGCCCGTGCGTTTGTTTAAAAACAATTGTTGTGAGATCTAACGAACCACTTATTAAAATGACAGTCACAAGCACAAAACCAATGGAAACTTCATAAGAAACCATTTGTGCCGCCGAACGAAGAGCTCCTAAGAAAGGATATTTTGAATTTGATGCCCATCCCCCCATAATAACACCATAAACTTCAAGAGATGAAATGGCTAAAATATAAAGCAAGCCAACATTAATCTTTGCAACCTCCCAACCCTCATTGACAGGAATAACAGCCCAAGTTGATAAAGCAAGTGTCGCTGAAACAAAAGGAGCCAAAAGAAAAACACCCTTATTTGCACCTGCAGGGATAATAGGCTCCTTAACAACAAATTTAATTAAATCTGCAAAAGACTGTAACAAACCCCATGGTCCAACAACGTTTGGTCCACGACGCAATTGTACCGCTGCCCAAATTTTTCTATCTGCATAAAGAAGATAAGCAACTAAGACCAAAAGAACGACCAAAAGAAGAAGTGTTTTTCCGATTATAATGAGTAATGGCAACAGCCAAGTCATAAAGAAATCATACATCATTATTCCTTTTCCTTTGCCCTTACTTTACTGTTTGTGTAGCACGGTTTTTTGCAAGAGATGAACATTCAGCCATAACAGCAGAAGCACGTGCTATCGGATTTGTTAAATAAAAATCTTTAACCATAGAAGTAAATGCTTGACTCTCGAGAGAAACCATTTTTGAACCAAGCGACTTAAGACCACTTATATCAGAAGGCACTATATCATCAACAGCACAAAGGTGTGGATAATCATTAAACAAGCATTGCCTTAATTGAGAAAGAGAATCAAAAGGAAGCTTTTGTCCTAAAATATCCGATAAAGCACGCAAAATAGCCCAATCTTCTTTTGCTTCACCTGGAGCAAAACCAGCCCGATTTGTCATTTGAACACGTCCTTCTGTATTCACATAAAGCCCTGATTTTTCAGTGTAAGCAGATGCAGGCAAAATAACGTCAGCAGCATGTGCACCATTATCACCATGGCTCCCAATATAAACTGTAAAAGCTTTTGTATTGGCTAATTCTACTTCATCAGCACCAAGCAAAAACAGAACTTCACAGGTTTTAAGTATATTTGCAACCCCAAGCTTAGAAGTAAAGCCTATGTCCAACCCTCCAACAATCGATGCTGCATTATGAAGAACCCCAAACCCATTCCATGTCTCACTAAGAGCACCAATACTATCAGCTAATTTAGCAAGACTTTTTAAAACAGATAAACCTTCATTTCCTGAAACCGCTCCCTCTCCGATAAGAATAAGGGGCCTCTTTGCTTCTTTTAAGACATTAAAAAAAACATCCTCTCCACGAATAAGTGTCGTTAATGTATCACTCCCAGATCCAAGGTAAGAATAAGGATAACGTAAATCGACTTTCTCTCCAATTAATGCAATAGGAAAATTGCCCATCCGTTGGCGCTTTAAAATACGCGCATTTAAAACAGCTGCTTCATGACGTGGATTAGATCCCACAATAAGCAGTGCATCAGCCTGTTCAATACCTACAATTGTAGGATTAAAAATATAACTCGAGCGCCCAAACTCTGGCGATAAAGCCCCCCCTCTTTGACGACAATCAAAAAGCGTTGAGCCCAAAGAACTCAATAATGCTTTAAGGGCATACATTTCTTCAACAGAAGCAAGATCCCCCGCAATGGCTCCAATTTTTTCTGGAAAAATTTTAGAGATTACCATTTTAATTTTTGCAAAAGCTTCTGTCCAACTGACAGGTTGAAGCTTTCCATCTTTGCGTACATATGGCTTATCAAGCCGCTGAGTCCGTAATCCATCCCAAATAAAACGCGTTTTATCAGAGATCCATTCCTCATTTACATCTTCATTCGTACGCGGCATAATCCGCATAACTTCACGGCCGCGGCTATCAATACGGATAGCACTACCAAGCGCATCCATCACATCAATCGATTCCGTTTTTACCAATTCCCACGGACGGGCATGAAACGCATAAGGTTTTGAAGTTAGAGCTCCCACTGGACAAAGATCAATAACATTTCCCTGTAATTCAGATGTCATAGCTTTTTCAAGATACGTCGTAATTTCAGCATCTTCACCACGACCGATCAAACCAAGCTCAGAAATACCTGCAACTTCCGTTGTAAAACGAACACACCGTGTACAATGAATACACCGTGTCATAACAGTTTTGACAAGAGGTCCAATATATTTATCTTCTACAGCACGTTTATTTTCTGTATAACGAGAACAATCTCGTCCATAAAGCATTGCTTGATCTTGAAGATCACACTCTCCCCCTTGATCACACACTGGACAATCCAAAGGATGATTAATGAGAAGAAATTCCATAACACCTTCACGTGCTTTTTTTACCATCGGTGTATTGGTAAAAATCTCAGGTGCCTCACCGTTAGGCCCTAATCGTAAATCACGAACCCCCATAGCACAAGAAGCCTGAGGTTTTGGTGGACCACCCTTAACCTCAACTAAACACATACGACAATTTCCAGCAATTGACAAAGATTCATGAAAACAAAAACGTGGAATTTCTGCCCCAGCCGCCTCAGCAGCCTGAAGCAACGTGTAGTAATCAGGAACTTCAATCTCTTTGCCATCAACTTTAATATTTATCATCACCCATCCAACCTGCGGATAACCCACTTAAAATTTGCATTCGGTCGCTCTTAGAACAAAATCCTTTATTAAACCGCTTCTAAAGCAATATTTTTGCTTTGGACTACATTTCGCGTGTATTCATCAATTCTACGCTCGATTTCTGGACGAAAATTACGTATCAACCCCTGTACAGGCCATGCGGCAGCATCACCAAGCGCACAAATAGTGTGTCCTTCAACCTGTTTAGACACTTCAAACAAAAGATCAATCTCGCGTTTTTGCGCTCTTCCCTCAACCATACGCCCTAAAAGACGCATCATCCATCCCGTCCCCTCACGACACGGTGTACACTGACCACAACTCTCGTGCTTGAAAAAAGCAGCTATACGCCAAATTGCCTTGATAATATCGGTTGATTTATCCATAACAATCATTCCCCCTGTGCCAAAAGAAGACCCGACATCTCGCATCCCATCAAAATCCATGATCGCATCGATCATATCCTCACCACGAACGACTGGACAAGAAGCCCCCCCTGGAATAACTGCTAAAAGATTATTCCATCCACCACGAACACCACCCGTATGTTTTTCAATTAATTCACGGAATGAAACACCAAGAGCGTCTTCAAATGTACAAGGTGCATTAACATGCCCTGAAACCATAAATAATTTCGTTCCAACATTATTTGCTCGTCCGATTGATGAAAACCACGAAGCACCCCGCCGCAAAATCGTTGGAACAACGGCAATAGACTCTACATTATTTACTGTTGTTGGACAGCCATAAATCCCCATATTGGCAGGAAATGGTGGTTTAAGCCGAGGTTGTCCCTTTTTTCCCTCAAGACTTTCAAGAAGAGCTGTTTCTTCACCACAAATATAAGCACCCGCTCCATGATGAATAACAATATCACAAGCATGCCCATATTTCGTTTTTTTGCCAAGTAAACCCGCATCATAGCATTCATCAACGGCAGCTTGAAGCGCTTCACGTTCACGAATATATTCACCACGAATATAAATAAAAGCAACATTGGCTCCCATAGCAAAAGTAGCGATTGCACATCCTTCAATCAAAGTGTGGGGGTCATGACGTAAAATATCACGGTCTTTACAAGTTCCAGGTTCAGATTCATCGGCATTGACAACCAAATAATGAGGACGTCCATCATTCTGCTTTGGCATAAAGGACCACTTCATTCCAGTAGGAAAACCAGCACCACCACGACCGCGTAAACCCGATGCCTTCACTTCATCAATGATCCAATCACGACCTTTGTCAATCATTTCTTTCAGACCATTCCAATGCCCACGCAACATCGCAGCCTTTAATGATTTGTCTTTTAAACCATAAATATTGGTGAAGATACGATCTTTATCAGCTAGCATACCCCACCTTTTTTTCTATTACCCATAGCATTTTCCGCTTTTCCTCAAATGCAATTTTTAAATATCTTTTCAAGATTTCTTACTTTTCGTTAAATGTTGCCATCATGGGTAGAATAATAAAATATTTTCTCAAGAAAAATACTTAATTATGTTCCCCATTCTTTCCTTATCCTTTTTTGGTAAAGACTTGAGAGATCTTTTTTTCTTTCTCATCATCAATAAGAGAAGTTAAACCACTAATCGGTTCCGACGATTTACGACTATTTTGCGGACCAACCGCTATCTCAGAACCCTTACCTGCTGCAAATGCATCAATAATTTCTTCAAGGCGTTCAGCTGTAAGATCTTCATAAGTATCTTTAAAAATCATAACCATCGGAGCATTCACACAAGCACCAAGACACTCTACCTCTTCCCATGATAAGGTTCCATTCTGATTGGTTGCAAAAGGTTCATGATGAATTTTTTTCTGACAAACTTTAATCAATTCGTCAGAACCACGTAACATACAAGGCGTTGTACCACAAACTTGAATATGCGCTTTTGTTCCAACAGGCTTAAGCTGAAACTGAGTATAAAAAGTAGCAACTTCTAAGACACGGATATAAGCCATGGAAAGAATCTGAGCAATATGCTCAATCGCTGCACGTGTCACCCAACCATCTTGCTCTTGAGCACGCATTAATAATGGAATTACAGCAGACTGCTCACGCCCTGCAGGATATTTTTTTATGGTATTTTTTACCCATATCTGATTTTCTTTTGTAAAAGAAAACTCAGCGGGCTGATAAACATCATCTGCAAGACGGCGTACGGACATTAGCGATCAACCTCCCCAAAAACAATATCAATCGAACCCAAAATAGCTGTAGCATCTGCTAACATATGACCTCTGGTTAAAAAATCCATAGCTTGGAGATGAGCAAACCCAGGAGCACGCAACTTGACACGATAAGGCTTATTGGTTCCATCAGAAACAAGATAAACACCAAACTCACCCTTCGGAGCTTCCACAGCAACATATACTTCTCCAGGAGGTGTATGAAAACCTTCCGTATAGAGTTTAAAGTGATGAATCAGTGCTTCCATCGAGCTTTTCATTTCACTCCGCGTCGGTGGTACAATTTTGCGATCCAAGCTCGAAACTGGTCCATTTTTTTCAGTACTCAGTAAACGCTCCACACATTGGCGCATAATTTTCGCTGATTGACGCATTTCTTCCATACGAATAAGATAGCGATCATAACAATCGCTATTTTTACCTATAGGAATATCGAATTCCATTTCATCGTAACATTCATAAGGCTGACTTTTACGCAAATCCCATGGAACACCAGCTCCACGAATCATAACCCCAGAAAAACCGCGTGCCCAAGCTTCATCAATACTTACAACGCCAATATCCACATTACGCTGCTTAAAAATCCGATTTGGGGTCACAAGCGCATCAAGTTTTCCGAGAGAAATAAGAAATGGATCAATAAAATCACCAATATCCTCAACTAAAGATTCTGGTAAATCTTGATGCACGCCACCAGGACGAAAATAATTTGCATGAAGACGAGCACCACAGGCACGCTCATAAAAAATCATCAATCTTTCACGTTGCTCAAATCCCCAAAGCGGTGGTGTTAAAGCACCAACATCCATTGCCTGTGTCGTTACATTAAGCAAATGATTAAGAATACGCCCAATTTCAGAAAACAAAACACGTATTAATTGCCCTCTTTTAGGAACTTTTATATCTAATAACTTTTCAATAGCAAGAACAAAAGCATGTTCCTGATTCATAGGAGCAACATAATCCAAACGATCTAGATAAGGACCAGCTTGGAGATAAGTCTTTGTTTCCATTAATTTTTCAGTACCGCGATGCAACAACCCAATATGTGGATCTACACGCTCAACAACTTCACCATCCAGCTCCAGAACCATGCGCAAAACCCCATGCGCGGCAGGATGCTGCGGACCAAAATTGATATTAAAGTTTCGAACATTGACCTCAGCCACAATCAACCCCTTGCTTTTTAAAAAACTTCATATCAAATATCAAAAAAATCTATCACGCTAAAAAATATTTAATTATTTAAGAAATACAGTACCCTAATATAATGCCTTATCAAAACCAATATTATTTTTTTTCATCTGCTTTCCCATCACATGGCAAAGTATACTGTCCTCCTTCCCAAGGAGAAAGAAAATCAAAATTACGCATCTCTTGGCGCAAAACAACAGGCTCATAAATCACCCTCTTTGCTTCATTATCATAACGGCATTCAACAAATCCTGTCACAGGAAAGTCTTTGCGTAAAGGATATCCTTCAAACCCATAATCTGTTAAAATCCGTCTCAAATCCGGATGTCCTGAAAATAAAATCCCATACATATCATACGTTTCACGTTCATACCACTCTGCGCCAGGATAAACCGTACAAGCTGAAGCAACAGGAGTATTTTCATCTGTACGAACTTTTACACGTAAGCGTAAATTCTCACGAGGAGATAACAATTGGTAAGAAACATCAAAGCGCTTATCGCGAGAAGGATAATCCACACCACTAATGTCTGTAAGATTAATAAATTGACAGCGAGAATCATCACGAACAAACATTAAGACATCGATAATTGCATCAAGACGTGCCACAATGGTCAATTCACCAAAAGCAAGAACAGTCTCTTCAAGCTTATTTTTTAATTTGTTTTCCAAATAAGCAGCAAGCTCAACCAATGTTTCATCCACCATGACAAGAAAACTCTCTATCGCTCTATGGATCCGGTACGACGGATTTTTTTCTGTAGCAACAATATGCCGTATAATAATGCCTCTGCTGTAGGTGGACACCCTGGGACATATATATCGACAGGCACGATACGATCACATCCCCGCACTACTGAATAGGAATAATGATAATATCCCCCACCGTTTGCACATGATCCCATAGAAATCACATAACGTGGCTCTGGCATCTGATCGTACACTTTTCTTAAAGCAGGAGCCATCTTATTTGTCAGAGTACCTGCCACCACCATCACATCTGACTGGCGGGGTGAAGCTCGTGGTGCATATCCAAAACGCTCATTATCATAATGAGGCATTGAGCATTGCATCATTTCGATAGCACAACAAGCCAAACCAAAACTCATCCACATTAAAGAACCGGTACGTGCCCAAGTAATCAAAGCATCTGCCGAGGTAACTAAAAAACCCTTATCTGATAATTCAGCATTGATATCACGAAAAAACTTATCATCAGATCCTATCAGCCCACCAGTATTGGGATCAATGATTCCTTTTGGTTTTGGAGCCTCAATCGTTGAATTATTAGATCTTAATTCCATTCAAGGGCTCCTTTTTTCCATTCATATATAAATCCAATAGTCAAAATCGCTAAAAACACAATCATCGACCAAAAGCCAAACATACCTATTGATTCGAATGAAACAGCCCAAGGAAAAAGAAATGCAACTTCAAGATCAAAAATAATAAATAAAATTGATACCAAATAGAAACGAATATCAAACTTCATGCGTGCATCACTAAATGAATTAAACCCACATTCATAAGCCGATAATTTTTCAGGATCGGGGGAACGATATGCTACAATGTAAGGTGTAATCAACAAAACTCCAGCAATAACCGCTGACACAATAATGAAAATCAAGACTGGCAAATAAGAGCTCAATAAATAAGCCATAACCCTCTTCCATCGTAACGAAATGCCTGAGTTTAACACAATGTTTCAATATTGCGAGACCAAACAGACAAATTTAACAATCGCTCTATTAACTCTACTCATACTGCTTCAAAGGCATACAGAGCGATACTTTTCTTATCGGCATAGGTAACGCAGAGCAAAGAAAGACGCAAGCCCTATTCTTATAAACCATATAAAAAGAAAGAAAAAACATATTTATTCCCCAATCAAACACTCCACCACATTACTCATAGCATATGGATATTTTAAAAAGGAAATTTCATAAGGAATCACGAAATGGCGCGAGTGACGGGGCTCGAACCCGCGACCTCCGGCGTGACAGGCCAGCACTCTAACCAACTGAGCTACACCCGCGCATTTTTTTTCGAACCAATTTAATTTGGTACAAGCGGTCGTGTAAGGGGTTCATGCGTTCATGTCAAGAAGGATTATGCATTTTTAAAAAAAATTATCAAATCCCATCTTTATTCTTGCGTTTAGAAAAATTCTTCCTTAAATAGTCTCCATTCAATTGCTGATCATTGCATTGGGCGATTAGCTCAGCTGGTAGAGCGCCTCGTTTACACCGAGGATGTCGGGAGTTCGAGTCTCTCATCGCCCACCATATAGCTTTATATTCCTATTAAGTTTTTGGAATTCATATCTTTTTTACTGCGAGGGGTGCCTTAATAAAGTTAAGGGAATAGGGTTTTTCAACCTATCTCTATAGGACGCCTCTTTTTTTGCAAACTTTCTCAAGAACGTCTTTTAATTCTGCTAAGTTTTGTTGTGAAAAATTCTCTAAATTTCTAACAAACTCACCAACAGCTTCATGCCTCAACGGATCAGAAGTCTTGATTGTAAAACTTTTGCGTCAAACATAAGCTTCTTTTCTTAAGAGTAAAGCCTTCTCTTGATCTAAATCATAGAGTTCAATTATCTTTTCCTCCAGTCCTACAGGAACAGATTTTTTGCCAATTTCTACAGAAGATAAAAATGATACAGATATGTCTAATTTCTTAGCCATATCTATAGAGGCGTTCTGAGCGAACAATACGAAGTTTGCGTAAAGTTTTACCAAAGGGGGTAACATTTGAAAAATCCTTTAGAAAGAATAAGTATTTTATTCTGATTCTAATAAAGTTTTTCAAATTTTGGTTAGTCTTTATTTTTAGTGTGTGGAGATCTTGTCCAATACCTCTATACAAAAACCGTTATCAAGCATATACAATATCTCTTATGGTGAGAAATTATTAACTTTTCATCAGGAATAGTGTGTTTAATATCATTATAAAATTTAAATATTACAACGAGATATATAAATAAAATATATTGGTGTACTTATGCTTGTCAATCTTAATGCTATAATCCGCGATTTTTCTTCAGAAACGAATATCGTTACAGTTCTTAAGGAATCTATCGTTAACTCTATACAAGCTCATGCAACAAAAATTGATATTTTATTCCAACTTTATGGCAATGCAGATTTGTGGGAGAATCAACCAATTTTTTCTATAAGTGTTTTTGATAATGGAGATGGATTTACAAAAGAGAATATCAAATCTTTCTCTACTTATAAAAGTGATTATAAAATTCAAGAAGGATGTAAAGGGGTTGGACGTATTACTTACTTGAAAATATTCGAAGAAGTTAAAATCATTAGTTTTAGCAAAGATGAACATCATGCTCAAATTTCACTGAATTTCACTCCACAGTTTACACAAGATTCTTTTAAAAAAGAAAATGGCGAAAAAGATAAATGGTGGAATACACATTTATCTTTTGAAGGGCCTTATAAACAAAATGTGTTGGATATAAACCTAGTTCATAATGAAATTTACTATCATCTTCTTCCTTTACTTTTTTAAAGAAAGATGAAAATATCCAAATTAACTTTTATGTACATAATGTAGAAAATTTAGAAGATGTAAATAACTTAAGGGATGTAAAAAATTTAGAAGATGTAGAAAGCTTAGAGAAAAGAACAATCAATACGCAAGGCTTTAGAAACTGTTATAAACATCTGTTTCAAACGTTTAAACAGTATTTAGAAAGGCTTTCATAAGTTTCTTTTAAACATAACTTTTTTGTAAATTAATCGCTCTATATTTGTGCTCTGTGTTTTTAAATGGTAACTTTTAAAACGTTTTTTAGTACCATATCTAAGGTAAAATAGTATTTTACTGCTGTGGTATTAGCCGCCTCCATTTTTTTGTGGAAGCGAATAATTCCGTTCTTAAAAACTAGTCTGCAATCTATTCATTAAAAGGCTTTTCATTTCATAAGATATAAAATACCTCTTTATCGTTTTTTTAACTTTTATTAAGCGTTTTAAAAGCGATCTTATCCTTAATCCTTTTATGCAATCTTTATAAATTAAACCTATAAGCTTATGATTGCTTCAAACGATTATTCCTTTTTAAGGTTTCGCTCAAAAAAGAGCAAAACTCATACCATTCTTTAAACGTATAATCGATAATTCCAAACGACTAAATTTTTAAACAATGTGATTTGTGCTGTGATAAAAACGTGTCATAAAATTTATAAACTGTTATAAATGATATCTGCTTTTCATTTCATTTGAATGCACACATGCGTTATAACATTTACATCATGATTTGCTTTTTATGGTCTATTCATACATGGCAATCTTATATAAAAAATGATCAAATGAATCATGCATAAAAGTGTGGATTCTTAAGTGGATTCATATAAAATAATTTCACACAACCTATTGACTTTATTTCATTTTTTAGTATTATATCTTATATGACCGACACTAAGTGCGAAAGTGTTCTCTTATGACGATAAACATCTCGCTTTACAGGTATCGGTCCTCCGGTCTTAACCCGAATATAATGACGTGTCATCAGACTTCTCTTAACAATTGGTTACGAATTCAACGACTATACTTGCTTGACCAGCTTGTACTGTCTTATCAGCTTTAGCATAGAGAGTAAGTTCTTCATCATAAGGGATAAACTCCTTCTGATTGGTAGGCTTAACCTCTTTTACTGCCTGTTGTTTGATTTCTGCTTCACCAAACTCAGTCCCTCCAGCAGTGCACCCTATTTTGACCTTTGTGTCCGAAAATGCTGTCTTAACAAACACTTTAATCGAAGTAATCAAAGCACCACGAGGTAGCGTACCTATTCTCATAGCGTTTTCTTTATCTTCATAGCTAAAATTAAGCCGCAAAAAACTTACCTGCTGGGTATGAAGATTTCTCCCTTGCAAGGGCTGTGGTAAATAATCTGCCATGTTTTATCCCCTCAATGATTTGTCACAAATTGCACAACCACAACACACTCACCAGCCGCAGTTGTTTTGTCTCGTGTTGCATAAAGGGTCATCTCCTTATCATCTGCTACAAAAGACTTTTGATCTGTTGGCGTAAAATCTTGTGTGCCTTGGGCTTTGATGTCTTTTTCTCCAAACTCATTACCGCCATAGGTGCTGCCTATCTTCAACTTCGCTTCTGAAAACGCGGTCTTGACAAAAGCCTTCATCGAAGTGATCAAAGCGCCACGGGGTAATATCCCTATTTTCGTTGTGAGATGCTTATCTTTATGCGAGATATTCAAACGTAAGAAACTCACCTGTTGGGTGTGAAGATTTCTCCCTTGCAAAGGAGGTGGTAAATGATCTGCCATGTCTTGTTTTCCTCCTTAATGATTACGCTGCTGCTTCACCGCTGTAGGTGGGGATAACAATCGTTCCAAAATCTTGCGCTGTTTGTGCGCTATTTGGCATTTTGAAACGGGTCTTCTTCATTCCTATCAATGTTTTAGCTGCAACACCAAATTCACGTTCATAATCAAAATATTCTTCTTTGAGTGTGTAATGCGTTGCACTGTGATTCTTGCCAAAACCTATAACCGCACTTTGGGCTCCTAAGAACACCGCACGACGTACACTCTTTACCGCTGTATTATTTGTCGAGTTAACACCATGGGTGACATGAATAGCTTCGCGTAAAACAACACCATTATACATGCCAAGAGAACCATCAAAGATTGGGTTCTTTGCACGAGAGGTCGCATAAACAGATTTTTGAATATCTAACCACTCACCAGCTGCTGTATTGGTTCGCAATTGCATAACTTGTGTTGGATGCAAATAGAGAACATAAACATTATCACCGTTAACATGGACGGGGGAAATTTGCGGATTGGCAAGTTTGGCTTGTTTAACCGCTTCATCAATAAGCTTCAAACTAAAACTATGTTTGGCTTTATCATTAAGATCTTCATCTTTGGTTTTCCCATCGGGGCGGATAATACGTTCACTGCTTGGTGCCATGATTTCATTAAAGCCATAATGAACCGGCTTAATATACACTTCTCGACCATCAACACTGATCGTACGGGCTGTATAACCACATACCTGAAGAAAGAACATGATGCTTAAACGATTGGCATACCAGCGAACCAAACCTTCTTTCGCTTTCTTACGTAAATTCGGGAGAATTCTTTGTTGGTCAATTGAATCATCATTGGCGACACGCGCTGCATGTAAAAGCTCATTAATCACCAACCTATCATTCATAAATTGAAGCGCTTCTTCATTGCCCTCTAAGGTTTCTCCTTGCGTGACACCGTCCCCAAAAAGATTGACCAACAAACTAAATGTGACACTATCCCCTGCACTCTTATGGGTTTCATTGTAAAGCTGGATAATGCTGTTCGAACTTTTGCCAATAAGAGGGGCAATTTTTGTCGCTTTCAAAACTTCATTGCTTAATTTCTGTGACCACAATTTCACCGATTGCGGATCATGGGTTCCTATATGTGTTGTTGCCATTGATTTCACCTTTCTTTGCTGTAAAAAAAAACCGGCTTAAAGCCGGTGAAAAACCCGCATCAAAGGCGGATTATGTTGTAAAACTTATTGCCTAATCAGGGTCTGCACCCATTATTTCATAAAAACGGGCTTCATTTTTCGGGTTCGATATCCACGCGTTAAATTCTTTCTCTGACATATTCGCAAGTGTCTCTTTGGTCATAGGACCTGTAATACTCCCCCCTCCTCCAGATGCTGTTAAGGTTCGCGCAGAATTCTGCCGGCTTTGAAGCGCTGCTACTTGATTATTGGCTTGCACTGCTTGGTTCTGATAACCAAGGTTTTGCGCTATCCTATAAAGCTCTTCTGCTGGATTAACCCCCTTTTGGGCGCAAGTCGCTACAATCGTACGCAATTCATCCCCTATAATCGCATCTATCGTGCTCTTTTGCGCATAAGTCGGATAAACAGATGACCAAGCACTTAATTGCTTTGCACGCGTCTCATAAAGAAAATCTGCCGCCGCATCAAAATCACTGTATTTATCTTTGATTGATGTAACAGAACTTTCTAAAAACTGGTTCAAATGTCCATTAAATTCGTGGGTTTCAATGGCTTGCCTTTGAACATCTTGTTGTGCACGAATATACGCATCTTGCTCTTGAAGCTTTTTTCCCATCCAACCCATGTAGCCAATGATGTCTTGTGTAGGATCTGGAGGTCCGCCTTCCCCTTCAACACTTGGCGATTGAGATTGAGGTTCATAAAACTTGACAAGCGCTTCACGGGCTTGTTGAGCTTGTTGTTCTGCACGTTGCCGATCTATAGGAACGATTTCTGAAGGCTTGTCAACGGGCTCTGCAACCGGCTCCGGAGGTGTGGCATCATTGCTCTCAACCGTCTCGACCTCATAATCACTCTCAAAAGAGCTCTCATCATCAAATACCGGTGCTCCAACCCTGTAATCTTCATTCATAGCTTCGTTCATTTCTGCATTCATTCTTTCACCTCTCTCAAATATGCATGCCTCTGTGCAATGCTATTCTCTCTCGCATAATCTGATTGTGTGCTTGTTCATTGAGAAGCTTCTGACGTTCAATGTCATGCCTCTGTTGCATCATTTCGGCTTCCAATTCTGCTCTCTTTTGACGCATGAACAATTCAATCTGCTTTTGTTGCAAATCCATCTGTTGCATCTGGCTTTTAGCAGCAATATCCTGCTGCTTTTCTTGCAACTTCATTTCTTGTTCCGGATCCATTTGCTGTTGTTGGGCTTGTTGTGCCATTTGCTGCTGTTGCATCTTCTCACTCACACGATTGAGTAATGACGCAGGCAAGGGTGAGTAACGAAGCAAATCAAGCATGATATCCGGTGTTACGGCATTTTGAAGCAACGGTAATAATTGCGTGATAATACCAAAGGTACGCTCTTTCTCATTCGGGCTGGTTGGCGCATCATCCACCACAATATCGTAATCTACACTCATCACTGCTTCACGTGTTAAGGGAATATATTGCGCATTCTCCTCACCCGATATCCGCACCAAACGACCATCAGACAAGTAATTCTGTATCAGATGCAAAATAATCTTACCTTGCCGCTTGCGATACAAACGCAAGCCATCAAACAGACAAGCAAGCAGGTTAAGACTAGATTGACGCCGTTGTGCTTCTAAAATCCCTGCTTGTGAAACTTCTCTCGTCCCTATAAACTCAGGCGATAAACCCGTAACTTGATGATGCGGCATCATATCAAAAAAAATACAACAAAGTCAATATGTTGCGTGTAATTATTTTTATGAATCCACTTAAGAATCCATCCTTTTATACGTGATTCATTTGACCATTTTTTATATAAGATTGCCATGTATGAATAGATCATAAAAAGCAAATCATGATGTAAATATTATAACGCATGTGTGCATTCAAATGAAATGAAAAGCAGATATCATTCATAACAGTTCATAAATTTTATGATACGTTTTTATCACAGCAGAAATCGCATTGTTTTAAAATTTAGTCGTTTGAAATTATCGATAATATAAATCGCATACGTTTAAAGATCACTCTTGTTTTAAAGATTGGATTGTTAATCGCATAAAATAACAAATTAACGTTCGCCAAAATTGGCGAGCGCAAAATAGAGAGCTGTCATAACAGCAGCATCATAACACCGAACATTTTAAAGATTGCATAAAAGGATTAGGGATAAGATTGCTTTTAAAACGCTTTCTAAAAGTTTAGAAAACGATAAAGAGGTCTTTTATATCTTATGAAATCAAAAGCCTTTTAATGAATAGATTGCAGGCTAATTTTTAAAAACGGAACTATTCGCTCCCACAAAAAAATGGAGGCGGCTAATACCACAGCAGTAAAATACTATTTTACCTTAGATATGGTACTAAAAAACGTTTTAAAAGTTACCATTTAAAAGCACAGAGCACAAATATAGAGCGATTAATTTGCAAAAAAAGTTATGTTTGAGTGCAAAATAAAAAGACGCTTATGAAAGCTTTTCTAAATACGTTTAAACGTTTGAAACTGATGTTTATCAGTTTTAAAGTCTTGCGTTTGATAAAAGCGGCTGTTTATTGTCTTATGAGAGTTTGTTTTAAAAGCCAACGTTTGCAAATGTAAAAAACGGGTTTTGTTAAAGCTAACAAGCGTTTTGATTTTATAGAATGCGTTATTTGAATTCACTCAGCTCGATTTTGAGCTTAGTATATTGAAACGTTTTAAAAGAAGCATTTTAATCATGTGCTTTATTTCAAATGACTACCTCACAAGGAGGGTGTTATGATTAATACGTTTGAGAGCAACGAAAAGCGTTTATAGGCTTTCTCATTCAAATGAGTGATTAAAAGATCATATGCATCATTTACATTCCTTTTGATAAGTTTTCTATATCTTGAATAGAGCGCTTGCAATATAATACGTTTTGTATATATGCATTCATTGCCTTATGGTAGATGTTTCATTAGAGAATAGACATTTGAAAGCCGCGTCACGTTAAATGACACGGCTTTTTTGCATTCTCTCTTTTATGATGCGTTTATAGCCATCAAGAAGGCACCCCCATGTCTATTTTTATTCTGGTTCATCAACAATCTTGACAAGGTTATCGCTTTCATAAACCTCATAATTTATAGGAACTTCCTTTACTTTGCTTTTCTTGGTTAATTTCGCATTGCCATAAGCACGTCCCCAGACCTTAGTATAGAATAAAACCTTGGCATTGCCAAAAACAGAGCCATAAATTTCAGCACAACCGCCCACCAAAGCACCGCCATAGACCTTGCCATGTATTTTTGCACGACCATTAATAAAGGCATAATTATAAACCTTGGCATAGCTATGAATACGAGCCGAGCCAGCAACAATGGCACGACCATAGACCATTGCATGACTAAAAACCGTAGCATCATAAGAAACATGAGCATAATCATAAATATGAGCATCAGCAAGAACGCGGGCAGCACCACTCACATGAGCATAGCCATAAACATTGCCATAAACATGAGCATTGCCATAGACACAAGCATGGTCATAAATTTTTGCGTATAGAGAGATAAAAGCCTTTCCATAGATTTCACAATTCCCATAGACTTGACCACAGACTTGCGAATAATGCCGTATTTTTGCATTGTCATAAACACGGGCATGACCATAGACACAAGCATCATCATAAACCCAGCAATTGCCATCATGGGAGAGGTTGACTTCCTTTTCGATAAAACCGCCTAAAGCACCCGCTTTTATATCATCAAAATCTCTTAAAGCCCGAATGCGATAAAGGCTTGTAATATTGCGAGTAAGAGCATGTTTGATTTTTTTGATTTCGCTGGTTAATTCGTATTTTTTACACATAGGGATACCCTCACAATCTAATGTGATAAACAGTTGATAAAATTTGAAATGGAAAATTGGTTTGGAAAGCAGGCGCCCCCGCCGCGCCCGTGTCTTATTTACGCAGTATCTTTTCTAGACTGATTATCATCACAGATATCATTCGTAATTTTTTCACGGCTATTAACCACGGCATTGTCATAAATTCTTGCAAAGGACCCCACACGAACCGAGCCAGAAACATTGGCATCATCATAAATACTTGCATAACTCTTAATCCATGCATTGCAAAAGACATGCGCATTGCCATAAATACACGCCCCCCCATAAATGCGTGATTTACCATAAACATGGGAATTCCCATAAACAAAGCCACTCACATGAGCATTTTCATATACACGGGCATTATCATAGATATGTGCACTAGGAGAAACATTAGCATTATCACAAACCATGGCATTGCCATAAACTAGACCACAGGCCCTAGCATTGTTACTAATTTTTGCATTGTCATAAATGCTAGCATCTTTACCAAAAACCCATGCCTTATCACAAACCACGGCATTCCCATAAACTTTAGACCCCCTAGCAATAATGGCATCATTACGTATTTTTGCGTTATCAGAAACGACAGCATTGCAAAAAACACCAGCATTATCATAGACCCAGCAATTGCCATCATGGGAGAGGTTGTTTCATTTTCAATAAAACCGCCCAAGGCACCAGCCCTAACATCATCAAAATCTCTTAAAGCACGAATGCGGTGTACAGTAATCCCTTCAAAAGTATGATTTTCATTAGTTAATTCGTATTTTTTAGATACAGTTATAGTGGACATAGGTAACACCCTAAGTTCATATTTGATAAATTTTAAAATGAGATGTTTAAAGAGGGGCGCCCCCGCACCGCCCGCACGTTATTTACGCAGCGTCATTTTCATATTCGCTGTCATTATCATCGTCATAATACCACTCACAATCAGCATAATATTCATGACGATAATAATCATCTTCACTTCCAAATTCAGGATATGCCTCATCCCAAATATGATCATCAGCAGTTAAAGAGGCGGCGCTATGAACATAAGAATCGCCAGAGATAAGAGCC
>NZ_JBHIOT010000081.1:0-5445 GCF_042195745.1 Bartonella sp. AP7XZML | reverse complement strand
CCCCCCCCCGTCTCTTTGAGGCCCCTACCTCTGTTGAGAGAAATATTTGAGGGCTTAGTGCTCATGTGTTGACAATATAAAAGCAGACGTGCCGTCTTCGTTTCTCTTTCTTCAGATGATGATCCCAAGCCTTCTGGCGATCTCTTAAAATAAAGCCTCACATCATAATCATTCCACGTTTTTTCAAAGAAAAACATGTGTTTCAAGGTGCCATGGATTTTAAAAACTATGGATTTATTAAAACTTATGGGTTTTAAAAAAAGGCTTTAAAAGGAAATGACTAAAAAAGAAAGCCACTAAAAAAAGCTTTTCCAGTGATTTAAGATGATACCGGGGAAGGTTTTCCGGTTTATCCCGGAGGGCTTGTAGCTCAGTTGGTTAGAGCGCGCGCTTGATAAGCGTGAGGTCGGAGGTTCAAGTCCTCCCAGGCCCACCAATTTATGCTCGTTTTTTGCTTATCCAAGAGTATGAAGCTTCAGCGTATTAAAAACGCTTCAATCTTTGTTTATTTTTAAAGATTTTATTTTATCATCCAAAGATTATTTGTTAAATTTATCCTATTAAGCTTTCAAAGAGGCTTTTAAAACCCCTTCCGTGGTACAGATAAATTTAAATGATGCAAATCAAAATAGTACAGGGAATGCAAGTTGATAAATCTTGTTAAGGTTGATTTGAAAGAGCATTATTTAGGGGCCGTAGCTCAGCTGGGAGAGCACCTGCTTTGCAAGCAGGGGGTCGTCGGTTCGATCCCGTCCGGCTCCACCATTTAGGTCATCATCATGTTGTAAGAACACGGTTTAGTAAAAGGTCCAGTGATCTTTTGCTTGTTCTATTGAAATTGTGAAGAGAAGATATATTCAGACATGTTCCTTTTTTAAGGTTCCTTCTGAGGTACAAGTTTTTTGTTAAGAAAAATACTTTCTTGGGAAAATGCTTGTTGTCGAAAAAAGGTTTTGGAAAACAGATTTGAAAAAAGATCTTGAAAGAAAAACCTTTCTTCCGAAGAGGAAATCTTAATTTAGAAAAAGAGACATGTGTCGCAAGGGAATGCTCAAAGCCCTTGCTTATGATTGGAAGCTTAACCGCGCCATTGAATATATCTCGAGAAGCTGGTCTTTTCTGCTGATATTTGGTTTGTTTTGCGCTTTGTTTTGCACAAGATAAAGAGAAGCAGACAAACCGTGAATGAATATTGGTAATGAGAACGATCAAGTGTCTTAAGGGCATTTGGTGGATGCCTTGGCATGCACAGGCGATGAAGGACGTGATACGCTGCGATAAGCTACGGGGAGGTGCGAATACCCTTTGATCCGTAGATTTCCGAATGGGGCAACCCACCTTTGATGGCTAGAAAAATTAAGCTGTTTTTGTAAAAGGACAGTTTAATTTTCTAGTCATCTCATAAAGGTATCTACACCTGAATAAAATAGGGTGTAAGAAGCAAACGCAGGGAACTGAAACATCTAAGTACCTGTAGGAAAGGACATCAAACGAGACTCCGTTAGTAGTGGCGAGCGAACGCGGACCAGGCCAGTGGCTTGAATTAAGAAAAGTAGAAACGACTGGAAAGTCGTACCAAAGTGGGTGATAGTCCCGTATACGTAAATCTGATTTAAGTCCTAGAGTAGGGCGGGACACGTGAAATCCTGTCTGAACATGGGTCGACCACGATCCAAGCCTAAGTACTCGTGCATGACCGATAGCGCACCAGTACCGTGAGGGAAAGGTGAAAAGTACCCCGACAAGGGGAGTGAAATAGTACCTGAAACCGAATGCCTACAAACAGTCGGAGCCCAAGATTCGTTCTGGGTGACGGCGTACCTTTTGTATAATGGGTCAGCGACTTAGTCTAACGAGCAAGCTTAAGCCGGTAGGTGTAGGCGTAGCGAAAGCGAGTCTGAATAGGGCGTTCAGTTCGTTGGATTAGACCCGAAACCGAGTGATCTAGCCATGAGCAGGCTGAAGGTAAGGTAACACTTACTGAAGGGCCGAACCCGTATCTGTTGCAATAGATTGGGATGACTTGTGGCTAGGGGTGAAAGGCCAATCAAACTCGGAAATAGCTGGTTCTCCGCGAAATCTATTTAGGTAGAGCGTTAGTCGAATTCTCCAGGGGGTAGAGCACTGGATGGGCTAGGGGTCCTCACCGGATTACCAAACCTAACCAAACTCCGAATACCTGGAAGAACTAACTAGCAGACACACGGCGGGTGCTAACGTCCGTCGTGGAGAGGGAAACAACCCTGACCACCATCTAAGGTCCCCAAGTTATGGCTAAGTGGGAAAGGATGTGAGGATCCCAAAACAACCAGGATGTTGGCTTAGAAGCAGCCACCATTTAAAGAAAGCGTAACAGCTCACTGGTCTAAATAAGGGTCCCTGCGCCGAAAATGTAACGGGGCTAAAGCCATACACCGAAGCTGTGGATTTACTCCTTATGGAGTAAGTGGTAGCGGAGCGTTCCGTAAGCCTGTGAAGGGAGACTCGTGAGAGCTCCTGGAGGTATCGGAAGTGAGAATGCTGACATGAGTAACGATAAAGGGAGTGAGAGACTCCCTCGCCGAAAGTCCAAGGGTTCCTGCTTAAAGTTAATCTGAGCAGGGTGAGTCGGCCCCTAAGGCGAGGCCGAAAGGCGTAGTCGATGGGAACCACGTTAATATTCGTGGACCTGTGGGTAGTGACGGATTGCGTATATTGTAAGATCTTATTGGATTGATCTTGCAGTGAAGCAGTTCCAGGAAATAGCTCCCACATATAGACCGTACCCCAAACCGACACAGGTGGACTGGTAGAGAATACTAAGGCGCTTGAGAGAACTACGTTGAAGGAACTCGGCAAATTGCACGCGTAACTTTGGAAGAAGCGTGACCCTTTAGCGGGCAACCGTTAGAGGGTGGCACAGACCAGGGGGTAGCGACTGTTTACCAAAAACACAGGGCTCTGCGAAGTCGCAAGACGACGTATAGGGTCTGACGCCTGCCCGGTGCTGGAAGGTTAAGAGGAGATGTGCAAGCATTGAATTGAAGCCCCAGTAAACGGCGGCCGTAACTATAACGGTCCTAAGGTAGCGAAATTCCTTGTCGGGTAAGTTCCGACCTGCACGAATGGCGTAACGACTTCCCCGCTGTCTCCAACGTAGACTCAGTGAAATTGAATTCCCCGTGAAGATGCGGGGTTCCTGCGGTTAGACGGAAAGACCCCGTGCACCTTTACTATAGCTTTACACTGGCATTTGTGTCTGTATGTGTAGGATAGGTGGTAGACTTTGAAGCAGGGGCGCTAGCTCTTGTGGAGTCATCCTTGAAATACCACCCTTACCGATATGGATGTCTAACCGCAGTCCGTTATCCGGATTCGGGACCGTGTATGGTGGGTAGTTTGACTGGGGCGGTCGCCTCCTAAAGAGTAACGGAGGCGCGCGATGGTAGGCTCAAAACGGTCGGAAATCGTTTGTTGAGTGCAATGGCATAAGCCTGCCTGACTGTGAGACTGACAAGTCGAGCAGAGTCGAAAGACGGTCATAGTGATCCGGTGGTCCCGTGTGGAAGGGCCATCGCTCAACGGATAAAAGGTACGCCGGGGATAACAGGCTGATGACCCCCAAGAGTCCATATCGACGGGGTTGTTTGGCACCTCGATGTCGACTCATCGCATCCTGGGGCTGGAGCAGGTCCCAAGGGTATGGCTGTTCGCCATTTAAAGCGGTACGTGAGTTGGGTTCAGAACGTCGTGAGACAGTTCGGTCCCTATCTGCCGTGGGTGTTGGAATATTGACAGGATCTGTCCCTAGTACGAGAGGACCGGGATGGACGTATCTCTGGTGGACCTGTTGTGGCGCCAGCCGCATAGCAGGGTAGCTATATACGGAAGGGATAACCGCTGAAGGCATCTAAGCGGGAAACCCACCTGAAAACGAGTATTCCCTGAGAACCGTGGTAGACCACCACGTTGATAGGTCAGGTGTGGAAGTGTGGTAACACATGAAGCTTACTGATACTAATCGTTCGATCGACTTGATCGTTCTCATTTCCCATATTCTTTCAAAAATATAAAATTCCAGCTTCTCATCATTCATGCTTTTTGCTGACTTGGTGGTTATGGCGGAGTGAACGCACCCGATCCCATCCCGAACTCGGCCGTGAAACGCTCCAGCGCTGATGGTACTTTGCCTTAAGGCACGGGAGAGTAAGTCGCCGCCAGGTCTGCTAAAGGCATGATAGATAACAATTCAAAAAAATATAACGATAAATATCAATGCTCAATACTGAGAGTAGACAATAAAAAAATCTTGTCTTAAAATATATGACGCGGGGTGGAGCAGCCCGGTAGCTCGTCAGGCTCATAACCTGAAGGCCGCAGGTTCAAATCCTGCCCCCGCAACCAAATGCAAACACTAATACTCTCATAAAAATCAAATAACCTCTAAACATGACAATACGCCCATAATATCCCGTGAAAATATAAAAATCCACGTCATGAAAAATGTTATAGAATAACTCTTTATTCAAAATTCCCCCTATACTAGGAAAAGTCAGTAATTTACCTACATAAGTTCCCCTTTCTGCTACACTTTTCTCATAGAAACTCATCAAAAAAACTAGAAAAACTAGTTCCCCGTAAAACTACCAATACCTAGGAGCGGCTTTGAAACTGGATCGGATGCCTTCTCATCTCATAAAAGAATGCAATAGGGACTAATAAAGGGCATGCCACTAATGAAGCAGTGGCAGGCAGAGGCAGGGAGAGAATGCTTTCTTCTTTCTAAAACGATAAATCTAAAAGCTCTTCTTAGTACTGCAAAACAAAAAATAGCATCAATCTCTGAAAATAAAAGCAGGAAAAAACAAGTGTAACGCGTAAACGCATGGAGTAAAATGCTAATCACTCAAAACTCTTCCCACGTACAAAAACCAAATAAGAACTAGGGGCATGCCTACTAATCATCATGCACCTTCGGAAGCAAAATGGGTAGGGGAAGAACGTATAAGCTACGTAATGCCACGCACTTAAAGGGCGCTCAAGGACTTAATCTAAACTCAGATTCTCTTGGCTCTTATGTCATCTCTCCCTTTGTCCTATGTGTAGCCTGTATAGCCAAATCCTCAAAACAATCCGCTAACTTTTTGTAACAAAAAAACTGCAAACAATTCATTGACATCCAAACTATCTATACCACTAAATACTAAGGGGGATTTTTACCTAGCAAGCTTTTGGGGTAGCGAGCCTATGCCTATGATCTGTGGGGGCAGTGCTTTACGGCTCAGATAGAGAAATAACAGCTTTTTACACTATCCTAACATACATAATGGCTATGGTATGTAAGAATAGTGCCGTTTTTTATACGGAGCTGCCTTATTATAAGATTAAGTAGGGTAGGGGAAGAACGTATAGGTATGTAATTTACGCGCATAAAGGCTTTGAAGGGACTAAATCTAAGCTCAGATT
>NZ_JBHIOT010000080.1:0-5703 GCF_042195745.1 Bartonella sp. AP7XZML | reverse complement strand
GCGTTCGTTGTTTGGCAGTGTTGCGGAGAGAACGGGGTTTTCTACACTGATTTTTTGTGTTGTGTAGGCAGCAACAACTTTTGCAATCCCTTCTAGCTCGCTGTAGGTTAGTTCTTTTAAGATGTGGGTTTGCCAACCATTGGGACCCTCAACAATCACTTCGCCTGGGCGATTGACAACAATCTCAAATAAATTTTCATCATTAAGGAAGTCATCTAAGATCTTTAATTTTGTTAAAACGATGGAAGCTCGTTCTGCATTTTTTGCTGATGGCATAATGTGGCTTTATTGACTTAATGAAAAAAGGAATAGTTTGGAGTAGAGTGATACCTTTTGCTTGTTACGACTAGTTTATAGACAGATGAAAAATCGAGATCTCTTGCTACAAAGATGTTGACGAGTTCGCCTTGAAATTTTTCTAGGGTAGGAGGGATGTTGATTTGATTTTCAAGAGCAACGGTGGCTGTATCTTTTCCGATATTGCTTGCTTCAGAGCTGTTGAAACCACCACCTGAGTTAGAATTGCCTTTCTTTTTATTGGTTAGGTTTGTTGTAACGCTATCAACAACGGTGAGTAATAATGCTGAACTGAAGCGTTCCCACCAATGGGTGTTGACGTTGCCGTCAAAACCAGCTCTCCCTAAACTGTCAGTTGCGGGAGATGCAAGATTGATGATGACACCGGTTGGTGTTTTTGCTCTTGTCCAGAGCACAAAGAGGCGAGATTGACCTTTTTTAAGCCCTCCTCGGTATTCTCCAACGACTTGGGTTCCTTTATCAAGCAAAACAACGCGCCCATTGTCAGAGAGGATATCACGGTTGATGATGCAGCTTGCAAAGCCTGGTTGGTCACTGTTTAATGCCGTTTCTAAGATACAGGGGATAGAGGTTCCCATGGCGATGATAAAGTTTCTATTTCCCATGATCCCAGCTCTTGTACCTTCTATTTTTGTAGGCTTTAGAAGTGAGGAAAAACTTTGTGAATCATTGTTAGGAGTTTCACTTATATTATTACTATAGTTATTTCTCGGTATTTGAGTTGAAGAAGGGTGGGGATTGCTCGTAAAAGCCAATACTGGAGAACGTTGTGCTGCATCAAGTAAAGGATCATGTTCAACTATTTTTTCTGGTGTTGGTGATGGTGTTGGTAGTGTAATTGGAGCAATTTTTGCTTGTGATTCAGCGGAAACTAATTCTAAGGGAGTAACTGAGTTATTAAATTCTTGTTTTTTATGGATATTTGCCGTGTCTTTTGATGTTGGTGGTGTTGAAAATATATTCCAAAGCACATATGCGCAAAATCCTACAAAAGCTATAATAATGATTATTTTTTTTGTATCCGATTTTGATGTATTATTTTTGCCATCTCCAATAGATCCTCGATCGTCGATGATTGATTTATCACTCATGTGTTGTCCCCTTCAATTCCCGCTTATTTAAAGATCTGATGCAATTTTACGTTCAACAGATGGTGAGGTTGTTCCGGTATTTGGATTTGTGCCTTTTNTAAATGTTGTGGTTTTGCCATTGTCATAAACGGAGGAGGGTTCGAGAGTGATAGAGCCTTGAGCGGTGTAAGCCCAATTGCGAGGTCCGTATATTTCATAAGCGTTGAAGACATTATCAATCCGTTGGGATTGTTGTTTTTCTTGTCGCATAAGGGCTGCGAGTCTTCTTTGTTCTGCTTCTTCTTGTGGGTAGCGAAATTTCACAAGGAAATATGTTTCTTGTCCAGATGAAATTTCCCCATCTTTGATCGTAAGTTCAAATTGATAGGAGCGCTTTGAGCCATCAAGCTTTGTGGTGACGACTTGGAGATTGGTAATGGGTTGGACTTCTCTTGCTTTAAGGAAAAGAATATTGCCAGCGGGGGCGACTTCCCATGCAACACTGTTGCCAATTGCCACATGGGCAATTTCTTCATTGGGAGAAAATTCTATTTGTACCGATGAGCGTATGGAGCCAATAATTTTTGTAACATTATAAGCATCATAATTGATAAAGCGAATGCGGCTATCGCTTGGCGCGCGGGTGGGAAAAATACTGGCATGGCTAGGCGTTAAAGAAAGGGTGATAGCGATGTTAAGAATGAGAAAAAGAATTTTTTTTGTCATGATCAGTTGACCACTTCCGGATCGGTTCTATATTCATTAACAATAAACCCTAGGGGATTTATCAAACGGTTTTGGACAGATATAGGGGCATTGGTATATTCAAAGGTGAGGGTTGCAACCCAGTGGGTGATGAATTCTTTGTTGTTGTCGTTGTTACGTACAGTTCTGTAGTAACGCACTTGGGCGACATTTTCATTGATAAAGGAAATTGATTTTATTGTTATTGTAACGGTGGCGTTTTTATAAAGAAGTTGGGGACTTTGGGGATTTTTTGCTCCGTACCATCCAGCAAATCTTTCTCGTTCTTCAGGAGAGGAGAGGAGAGAGACGGTTTCGAAGTTATTTTGCGTTTCTTCTACGGCGAAACCTTCACGGGAGCGGACGTATTTTGCGGCAAAATAGCGTGTGATTGCTTCGTCGACATTGGTGGGACCTTCTTTTAAGGCTTCCACAACTTCGGTGATGCCGGTTGAATTGTCAACGCGGATGACAAAGGGTTCTACGGTTTTAAGGGGCGTGAGGGTGATGACCGCGAGAGAAGACATTATTGCAACAGCAACGGCTATGCCGGCGATTGCAAGCGAGATGCGGGTGGTGCGGCGTGAGGCGAGCATGCGATCTTGATCGAACGAGCGTGCTTCAGCAATATATTGTTCTACGGCGTTTTCTTTCATGCTTTTTGCCCGCAATTTTTGTAAGACTTCATTTCTTCGTCCGTTAATTTTTGTGCCAAAAGCGTTTCAAGTTTGCTCTCTTTCACGGATGATTGTGTATTGCCACTTATGATAATAGGTCTTGGAGTGGGCTTCTTCCCTTCCCAATTCCACATTGATCTGTTGAGTGGACGTTTAGAATATCCATCACACTTTGGGAGTGATTTCAGCGTGTTTGGTGAAGACATACAGCCACTAAGAAAAAGAAATGGCAAAATAATCCCAATTTTTTTTAAACCCCGCATTTGTGGTATTAACCTCCTCTAAATTTTGACGCCAAACCTCTTAGACCGCTAACACCAGAACGAGCGGCTGCAAGAGCACCACGTCCAGCTGCTCTACTAGAATGGTGAGCTAAATGTGTTGATCCTGTAAGAGCTGCTCCTCCAGAAGCTAAAGCAGAGGCAATTCCGGGTAAATGGATGAAAAGATAAATCCCACCAATGCCAATAACCAAAAATTGAAGTAAAGAAAACATGATATCTGTAAGGTCACCTTTAAGGATTTCCATTGCAAGACTTACATACACGTTACCAAGCAACACGACTAATACTTGCAAAATGATGAAGTTTGCCAATTGACCTAACCACGCTTCTGTAAAACGTCTTGTTGCTGAAAATAGACCAAAACCTATAAATATTGGTCCCACTGATATGACAAGAAATGATCCAAATTTAGCAAATATTGTGACGATAAAACCAATGGTGCAAAAAACCCCAGAAATAATTAAGCAAATAAGACCAGCAATCCAGTTAACAATATACGTACCAACTTCAGTCCATCCGTTGTATTTATTTGCTGCGTCAAAGGCGTGCGCATAAGCATTTTGTATCATATTGTCCCAGACATTCTTATCAGAAATTGCACCTTGTGTAGCATTTGAAATGGCATTAGGCAGATCAGTGAAAAATATATTTGTAACCCATGTGTTATAGTTAGCGGCTCTTGTGGTGAGTGTAACGATGATGCCAAGTTTGAAAGTTGTTGCTATAAAATCCCATAAGGGCATAGAAGAACGCCCATACATAATGTTGTAACCTATAAATGCTATATAGATTATACAAGCTGATTGAAGAGGAACAGATAAAGCGCCTGAAAGATTGCTAATAGTTTTATCCATTATATCTGTAAGAGCCTTCATTAAACGCTGATCTATCATGGTAAATAATTCTTTTGTTACCATTGGATATCCATTTTATAATTTTTTTTAATACTTTTATTCCTGATTGTTATAATAATTTTTATGGATCGAAATTGTTTTCGCTTTTTGCTTTAGCTCTCCTTTTTTCATATTCAGCGTTTCTCTTAGCTTCTTCTTCTTGTTGTTTTTTCTCAAATTCTTCTCTACGTTTACGATTTTCTTCGTCAATTTTTGCCCGACGTTCTTCATGAATTTGATGATCGGCTAATCGTGCATTTTGACAGTTTTTCGAATTTCCTGTAAATCCACATCTCACCGCCCATTCTTTAAGTAAATTTTCATCTTTCTTAAAATCTTCTACACTGTAGGTTTTTTCACATCCAGCGGTGATCAGCCCTGTGCTAAGTAGTAGTGCTGCGATAATAACTTTGTTCATGATTAAGTCCCTCTTTAACTTTTAATGACCGCGAAGTTGATTTGCATAATCTTGGTATCTTTTACTAGCTTCTTCTCTAATCCGTATTGCTTCAGCTTCAGATTGAGCTTGTTGAATCATAGAAGTAGCTTGAGTTTGTAAAGCCTCTGCTTGTAATATTGCTTGTATAGCTGCTAATTGTGTTTGAGCGTCTTGAACTTCAGCAGCGGTTTTAGCATTTTTGAGTTTTTCAATAATCTTACTAATGGCTTCTTTCTTTTTATCGGCATCTTCGTAAACAGCTTGCCCTGTTGCTGCTTGTCCTACATTGCGATTGTGCAATTTTTCCACTTCTTGCTTGTAAAAGGCATCAACTGCTTCTTTTGATCCTCCACCACCCGATGGTTCTTTGTATAAAAGTTTTTCTTTCCATTTTTCAGTGTTTCCGCTACCACCCCCGGTGCCATCTATTGATTGTTCTAAATGATTAAAATCAGAGGGGAGAGCAGCATTATTTCCTTGCTTGTTGAGCAATTCTTGAAGAGCAGACAAATCTGTTTTTCCATTCAAGGAGTTATATAATTGTTTCGCTTGATCGAGTTGGCTCTTTAATTGGTCAAGCTGTTGTCTGCCTTGTTGAATTTGTTCTTGCAATTTGTTAAGTTGTTGTGTGCCTTGCTGGACTTGTTTCATTATTTGTCCAACAGCCGCGGGATCATATACCATGATAGCAAAGGCATTTGTTTGAAAGCCAAATGAAGCTGCATAGACGGCTGTTGCCAATAAAAGTTTTTTCATTGTTTTGACCTTTCTTGGAAAATAGGAAGCCATTTTTCTGGAGATTGTCCAACTTCATCCATAATGGTCTCTAAAAGTTCAATGTTCTTGGTGGTGCCACTTAAAATGGCTATTTCATCATCAAAGCCCCGTAAGTTCAGTTCTGCGACAACTGAACTTTGTCCTTGTTTGATGAGAAAACGCCGTGACTCACGGCTTAATTCTGCTTGTATCAGGTTAAATTCTCTGTCCGATAATTTAAAACCTTCTACATAATCCCCATGGTTCCCCTTCTGGTTGGGAAAATAAATCTGTGTTGGGCATTGCTCTATAATGGTGTGCGCAATGGTTGAATTAATCGCATCTTTGGGAGATTGTGTTGCAAACAACATCAAACCATTTTGTTTACGAATAGTCTTCAGCCTGTCTTGCGCAAAGGCTTTAAAGGAATCATCCTCTAGCGCTTTCCAAAACTCATCAATGACAATGATAATACGACGCCCATCAATCAGAGACAAAATCCTATGAAAAAGATACATCATC